>JANNFW010000645.1:0-7323 GCA_031380235.1 Rhodoferax sp.
CGCTGGCCAATGCGCGCTCACTGCCGATTGCGCAGGCGATCACCGAGCGCTTTCAGGACATGGACGAGCTGCACGACCTCGGCGAGATCGACCTGCACATCAGCGGTTGTATCAACTCCTGCGGGCATCACCACAGCGGGCACATCGGTATTTTGGGGGTCGATAAAGACGGCAAGGAGTGGTACCAGGTATCGCTGGGCGGGTCGGACGGATCAACGCTGAGCGGCGCGTCGGTCGCGGGCAAAGTGGTGGGGCCATCGTTTGCCGCGGATGAGGTTACAGATGTCGTCGAAGGAATTCTGGATACCTACCGCCGTGAACGCATCACAGTGAATGCAGCCGCAGAAACCTTCATCGCGACGCTGCGCCGCGTCGGTGCTGAGCCTTTCAAACTTGCCGCCAACGCAGCCCGCGTCAGCACAGGCAAAGCCGCACAACAAAATGAAACTGAGGCAGCCTGATCATGCAACGAACGATCACTCTCATCACCAATGGTGCGACAAACGACATCGCCGCCAAAGAAATTGACATCATGAGCGATGTGAATCCGCGCGATGTCAATTTGGATGGCATTGAACGCGTCAACCTGCACTTTCCCAAGTTCACCGATGGCCGCGCGTACAGCCAGGCGTTTTTGCTGCGTCGCAGGCTCCGGTTCAAAGGCGAGATCCGCGCAAATGGTGACGTGCTGATCGACCAACTGGTGCAAATGCAACGTGCCGGGTTTGATTCTGCCGTGCTGCGGGCTGACCAGGATGTGGCATTCGCCCAAAGGCAGTTTGAGCGATATGGCAGCTATTACCAGGGCGATGCGGTAGACGTGGCACCGCATTTCCAAAGGGCTGCGAATGATTAAAACTCATGCAGTAAAAGCGACGGCCATAGAGCTGAACGCCCGCCCCTCCACCGATTTTGAGACCAAGCTGACACAAACCGAGGCGCTGCTGGTGCAAGCGGCGAAGGCGTATTCGTCACAGCAAATCGTCCAGGCGTCCAGCCTGGGCGCCGAAGACATGGTGGTCAGCCACTTGATTCACGGCCTGGGCCTGAAGATCGGGATCTTCGTACTCGACACCGGCATGCTGCATGACGAAACGCTGTCTTTGCTGGCTGATTTGAAAGCTATCGCACGTGTACCCGTGCAGGTCTACACGCCGGTACATGAGGCGGTGGTGAGCTTTGTAAAAAGCGAAGGCAAAGACCCGATGTACCGCAGCATCGAACTGCGCAAAGCCTGCTGCAACATTCGCAAAATGGAGCCGCTGGCCCGCGCGCTGGACGGCAAAGCCGCCTGGGTCACCGGGTTGCGTCGCGAGCAGTCCGGTGCGCGCGCCGAGGTGCCGATGACCGACAACTCCGATACCGGTCGTGTCAAATTCAACCCCTTGGCCAATTGGACTTGGGGCGATGTTTGGCACTACATCAGCCTGAACAAGGTCGCCTACAACGCCCTGCACGACCAGTTTTACCCCAGCATTGGCTGCGCACCGTGCACCCGCGCCATCAGCATGGGCGAAGACTTTCGCGCCGGGCGCTGGTGGTGGGAGGACGAGACTGCCAAAGAATGTGGACTGCACGTGGCGCAGAGTGGACTGCATGCCAATGAAACGAGTATTGATACAAAGAAACCCGAGGAGGTCAACGCATGAACGCCAGAGTCGAACCGCAACTGCTCGCCCATCTGAGCAATCAGCACCTGGACGCGCTGGAGGAAGAAACCATCTTCATCCTGCGCGAGGTAGCTGCTACTTTTGAGCGGCCTGCCTTGCTCTTCTCAGGGGGCAAAGATTCGCTGGTGCTGCTGAAATGCGCGGAGAAGGCATTCGGTGCGGGGAATATTCCTTACCCTTTGCTGATGATCGACACCGGCCACAATTTCACCGAGGTCACAGATTTTCGCGACCTGCGCGCCAAAGAGCTGGGTGCCGAACTCATCGTGCGCAATGTTGAAGATTCGATGAAGCGCGGCACCGTTCGCCTCGCGCATGCAGGCGAATCGCGCAATGTGCACCAATCCGTCACGCTATTGGAGGCCATTGAAGAATTCCGTTTTGACGCACTCATTGGCGGTGCCCGCCGCGACGAAGAAAAAGCCCGCGCCAAAGAGCGCATCTTCAGCCACCGCGACAGCTTTGGCCAGTGGCAGCCCAAGGACCAGCGCCCCGAGCTGTGGACGCTGTTCAACACTAAGCTGCAACCGGGCGAGCACTTTCGCGTGTTCCCCATCTCCAACTGGACCGAGCTGGATGTGTGGCAGTACATCGAGCGCGAGCACATCGCGCTGCCCTCGCTCTACTACTCGCATTCGCGTGAGGTGGTAGAGCGAAAAGGCCTGCTCGTGCCTGTCACGCCGCTTACACCTTTGCGCGCGGGTGAAGTGTCCGAGCATCGCGATGTACGTTTTCGCACTGTGGGCGACATCACCTGCACCTGCCCGGTGGCAAGTCTGGCCAGCAGCGCGGGCGAGATCGTGATTGAAACACTCGCCGCCGACGTGAGCGAGCGCGGTGCCACCCGGATGGACGACAAAACCTCAGACGCCTCGATGGAGAAGCGCAAGAAAGATGGATACTTCTAATGGTTGATATGAATTCAATAGCTGATTACGCACAAGATACGGGATCCAAGGCCCGACTTGATACTCAATCTGCACTCAAGTTCATCACTTGCGGCTCTGTCGATGACGGTAAGAGCACGCTGATTGGCCGTCTGCTGGTCGACAGCAAGGCCGTGCTGCAAGACCACTTGGCGGGAGTTCAACGCCAGGGCGAAACGGACCTGGCCTTGCTGACGGACGGACTGTCGGCCGAGCGCGAGCAGGGCATCACCATCGACGTGGCCTACCGCTACTTCTCGACAGAATCCCGCAAATTCATCATTGGCGATGCGCCAGGGCATGAGCAGTACACCCGCAATATGGTCACCGCAGCCAGCAGTACCGATGCTGCGGTAGTCCTGGTGGACGCAACCAAGCTCGACTGGCAGAACCCGCAGCTCGACCTGCTGGCGCAAACCCGCAGGCATTCGCTACTGGTGAATCTGTTGCGGGTGCCCAGCATCATCTTTGCGGTGAACAAGCTGGATGCCGTTGCCAATCCCACGCAGGCCTTTCAAAACATCAGCGCTGCTCTACAGACCTTCGCGGACACGGCACAAATCGTGATCAACGCCATAGTTCCAGTGTCCGCTCTCAAAGGCTGGAATGTGGTGGATCGATGCGGCGAAGGTCTGGCGGCACTGCAAAAAGACTGGTGCAGTTACCAAGGCCCAAGCCTGCTCCAGATTTTGGAGCAGTTACCGTCCATGCAATCAGAAGCTGCGCTGGCGTTCTCTTTCCCCGTTCAATGGGTAGAAAAATTCTCCAACTCAAGCGACACCTCCAAGGGGCGCCGAATCTTCTGGGGCCGTGTGGCCACAGGCGGCGTGCAGATAGGGCAGGAAATTTCTGTTTTGCCGAGCGGTCAGACTGCCAGGGTGGCGCAAGTCCTGAACCATGTGCGTGCGCCCGGCGGGGTGCTGGCAGGTCACAGCGCAGGCATTGCGTTGGATCGCGAGTTAGACGTCTCACGCGGCGATTGGTTATTGGACGCCCCCACGCTTGCCGCTTCGCGTGCTGCGCTGCCCCCCGAGGGGGCCGTGCCTTGCTTGGGGCGGCCTGGCGCGGCGGCGGCCCCCCAATTCAACATCAGCCGGGAACTGACCGCCACCGTCGCGTGGATGGACGATGAACCGCTGCTTGAAGGTCGGGTTTACTGGGCACTGCACGGCCACCGCTGGGTGAAGGCCAAAGTAAAACGCATCGTGCACAAGCTCAACGTCAATTCTTTGGCAGAGCAACCCAGCTCGCAGCTCGATCCCAACGCCATCGGATTGGTTGAGTTGAGCTTGCAGGAGGCCCTGGTCACCCTGCCTTATGCGCAATCACGTGTGTTGGGTTCGTTGGTGTTGGTGGATACCGCTACGCACAAAACCACAGGGGCTGTTCTAGTTCGATAAAATCAGCGCAACGAGCATGCCGTTACCTTGGATGGGCACCTCTAGAAATTCAATTCTAGGGATGCAGTACAAGGCGCAAAACGCAGCAATACTCCAGTATTGCGAGGCTTTGCAACGCAGCAATGCGCCCTAAAATTGAATTTATAGAAGTGCCCATGACCCACACTGTCACCGAAGCCTGCATCAAGTGCAAATACACCGATTGCGTGGACGTATGCCCCGTGGATTGTTTTCGCGAAGGCCCCAACTTTCTGACCATCGACCCTGACGAGTGCATTGACTGCGCCGTGTGCATCCCCGAGTGCCCCGTCAACGCGATTTACGCCGAAGAAGACGTGCCTGCTGATCAGCAGCACATGACCAAACTCAACGCTGAGCTGGCTCGGCTGTCGGGCTGGAAGAGCATTACGAAACGCAAAGCGCCCCCCGCGGATGCTGATGACTGGAAAGACAAGACCGGTAAATTACCGCTTCTGATTCGCTGATCGATCATGAGCCATCCCGTGATCGAAACCGATGCCGTCATCGTAGGCGCTGGCCCCGTGGGCCTGTTTCAAGTATTTGAGCTGGGCCTGCTGGAGATCAACGCACACGTCATCGACCTGCTGCCCTACCCTGGCGGCCAGTGCATTGAGCTGTACCCAGACAAACCGATTTACGACATTCCCGCCGTTCCGGTGTGCACCGGCAAAGAGCTGACCGATAGCCTGATGAAGCAGATTGAGCCGTTTGGGGCCACCTTTCATTATTCGCAGGAAGTCAGCACCATCGCCCGGCAAGAGGACAGACGTTTTCTGCTGGAAACATCGGTTGGTACGCGATTTTTGACTAAAACCATCTTCATTGCGGCGGGCATGGGCGCGTTCCAGCCCCGCTTGCTCAACCTCGAAGGACTCGACAAGTTCTCGGCCGCCAGCGCATCGCAGCAGGTGTTCTACAAAGTCAGTGAGCGCGCGAGATTCGCCAACCAGGATGTTGTCATTCTGGGCGGCGGCGACTCGGCGCTGGACTGGTGCCTGGACTTCGTCAAAGACGGGGCGAACAAGGCGAAGTCCGTCACATTGCTTCACAGGCGTGATGGTTTTGTGGCCGCGCCCGCCAGCGTGGCCAAGATGCGCGCGCTGTGCGAGGCGAATCAAATGACCTTTATGGTCGGCCAGGTCACGGCCTTTGAAGAGCAGTCTGGCCGGATGACCTCCATCACTGTAACGGGTGTCGATGGCGAAACCCGCGCGGTGCCGTTGGATTTGCTACTGGTGTTCTTTGGCCTCTCACCCAAACTCGGCCCCATCGCCGACTGGGGGCTGGACATTGAGCGGCGCCAGCTCAAGGTGGACACTGAGAAGTTCTCCACCAGCGAGTCGGGCATTTTTGCGGTGGGCGATATCAATACCTATCCGGGCAAGAAAAAGCTGATTCTGAGCGGCTTTCATGAAGCTGCGCTGGCGGCATTTGGCGCGACCGCGATCATCTTTCCGGATAAAAAGGTGATGCTGCAATACACCACCACCTCGACCAAACTGCACAAGGTATTGGGCGTTGAGACGCCCGTGTTTGAGCGCTGACGGCGCGCTGCTCTGCCGTTTAAGTACAATCGTAAAGTGCTCTGGTTCACACCAAAGCACATCCGCTAGGGGTGTTGTTGCAGCGATGCAGCGACTGAGAAAGTCCCTTTGAACCTGATTGAGGTAATCCTCGCGCAGGGAAGCAAGTCAAACGCGGGGCTGGCGGCACATTGCTGCTTTCAGTCCTCAGCAATCGACGATGCCGACCTGCCACTTTTTTTGCTTGGAGCATGCTGGTGGCAACCATAACTTCTTCTAACAATCTGGCACTCTCGCCAGTCGCGCCCAACGAGCGTGTTTTCGGCTTCTTTCAACACGCATCGCTCTGGTTCAGCCTAGGCGTGGGCTTGCTGGTGATGCAAGTCGGTGCCTATTTGGTGCCGGCAGTTGGCCCGCGCGACGCGGCTATCGCCATTGTCTTAGGCTCCGTAATCGGTGCAGGCTTGCTGGCATGGACCGCCAAGCTCGGCTGCGACACCGGCCTGACCAGCGCCGGACTGATGCACACAACCTATGGCAGCCTTTTCGCCAAGCTGCCCATCATCTTGAACATCGTCCAATTGATCGGCTGGACAACGTTTGAACTGGTGGTGATGCGCGACGGCACGGCCGCTATCAGCAAGCAGTCATTCGGGCTGAATTTGAGTGGCTTTGGCGGCATGCTGCTGACCACGGCGATTTGGGGAGCCGTGCTGTGCGCGTTGATTGCTGCATCCATGTTGACCACGGTGCGTAAGCTGATTGGCCGCTTCGCCTTGCCGCTGGTGATTGCATCGCTGCTGTGGTTGACTTGGCAATTCGGCAGCCAGATTGCGGCCAAGGGTTTTGATGCGTTTTGGTCCAACCCCGGCAAAGGTGGCATGGGCCTGTTCTCCGCGATGGACTTGGTGATTGCCATGCCTGTGTCGTGGCTACCCTTGATCGCCGACTATTCCCGCCATGGGAAAAACGGCAAGAGTGCGATGAAAGGCACTTGGCTGGGCTACGCGTTGGCCAATATCTGGTGCTATTCCTTAGGGGTCATGATTGTGACGGCTGCAACTCCAGGTACCGACTTGGTGACGGCGTTGCTGCTGGCGCAAGGTGGACTGATCGCGCTGGGGTTTATTCTGTTCGACGAAATCGACAATGCCTACGGTGATGTGTACTCAGGCTCGGTTTCCAGCCACAGCCTGATCCCCAACTGGAGCATTCGCCAATGGGGTATCGTCATCGCGGTGCTGTGCACGGGCTTGGCCCTGGTGCTGCCGATGCACAGCTTGGAGCCGTTTCTGTTGATGTTGAGCTCGGTGTTTGTGCCGTTGTATGGCGTGATCCTGGGTCGATTGAGCGGCGGCTCAGCATTAGTTGCCACAGGTGCGAAGGGTGTAAATTTCACGGCGGCGGCATTGTGGATTGCAGGCATCGCGCTCTACCACATCATGGCCAAATGGGCACCACAAGCCGGGTCAGCCCTGCCCACGCTGGCGTTCACCTTTATTCTGGCCTGGCTGACGCGCCCGAAACAGGCCTAGCCACATCGAGTCACTATGCTGTCAGGCGATTGGCATCATCCACGAAGGTATCGGCGCATGGCCGTGGTTGAGCGGCCCGTGCCCCTGGCCTGTGCGCACGTTGGCACCCTTGGCGATGGCTCGCAAAATGTAGTCTCGCGCCTGCGCAACAGCCTCTGGCAGGTCAAGCCCCAACGCCAAAAAGCAGGCAATTGCCGAGGACAGCGTGCAGCCTGTGCCGTGCACGTTGCGGCTCTCAATCCGCCGCG
>JANNFW010000757.1:0-3709 GCA_031380235.1 Rhodoferax sp.
CTGGGTCGAAGTAATGCGCTGCCGTGTAGTGGACATCGGCGGTCAGCCAGACCACATTTTTAATGCCCGCGCGTTTGATTTCGCGCAGCAGTCGGGCGACTTCGAGCTCGCGGCCAGCGGGTGCGCCGTCATCGCCATTGGCACTGGCTTCCCAGCGGGCACGCCCTTCAGCGTCTTTGCCGTCGGGCACATGCAAGCTCAATGGCATGTCGGCAGCAATCACTTTCCACACCGACTTGGAGCGCTTGAGTCCTTGCAGCAGCCACTCCATTTGCACCCTGCCCATGAAGGCCGATTCAGATGACTCTTCAGTTTGCATGTTGTGGGTGTTGGGCCCCCGGTAGCTGCGCATATCCACCACAAACAGATCCAACAGCGGCCCCTGCGGCAGATGGCGGTATATCCGTTCGTTTTCGATATCCGCCGTACGGCGCAGCGGTGCGTACTCCAGATACGCCTTGGTGGCGCGCGCGGTCATCAACGGCACATTCTTTTCGACGTAGCGCTTGTCCTGGCTCAAGTCTTTGCTGTCAGACCAATTGTTGGTCACCTCATGGTCGTCCCACTGCCAGATTTGGGGCACATCGGCAGCCATGCGTCGCACGTTGGCATCCATCAGGTTGTAGCGGTAGCGGCCACGGAATTCGTTGAGGGTCTCGGCAACTTTGCTCACCTCTTCAGTCACCACGTTGTTCCACATGGATCCGTCTGCCAGTTTGACTTGCGCGAGCATCGGGCCATCAGCATAAATGGTGTCGCCACAGTGCAAAAAGAAATCAGGATTGACCTTGCGAATCTCTTCGTAGATCTTCATGCCGCCCCAGGCTTCGTTGATGCCCCAGCCTTGCCCCGCTGTGTCACCACTCCAGGTGAAGCGGATGTCGCGCGATGTCTTGCCCAAAGCTGCCGCTGGCAGGCGAAAGTGACCCGGCAGCGCCTCGGACATGACGCGCTCGTTGTGCAAGTCCTGCAACACCACACGGTAAAAAATATCTTGCCCCGCAGGCAGCCCGGCTAAGTCAATCCGACCCGTGAAATCCGTGTCCTCCAGCGTGTGGGGGCCGCGCACGCGGGTAGCGTTGCTGAAGGCTGATGTAGTGGCCCATTCAACCCACATCCGTGCAGGCCGGTCGCTGCGTGTCCATACGATGGCACCATCCGCTTTGGGGTCACCGCTTTGGACACCATGCGCCATTTGGGGCCGCATTGCATCACGGGTGATCATGGCGGGCGCAGTCTGGGCACCTACCCAGCTAGGGAGTCCTACCAGCCCACCGCCTAAAACAGAACTTGATGCCAGTACTGTGCGTCGATCCATTACTTTTCTCCAAACAAGTTGAAATCAACGCTGAGTATTCAACTTCAAGATGTCATGGTCATGACCGAATGGTTGGTGTTTGATGACGCTGCGAAACGCTCGCCCGCAATGGCAATTCAAGTTGCCCAGGGCGATTTTTCCCAGGTGGCAACGATGCCAAGCTCCAGACTTTTGCGGTCGTAGCGAGGATCGAGGGGAGGTTAATGGCGAATGAAACTGCGGGATGCGTGTGTTGCACACGCCGTAACGTGAAGTTCATGATGATCCGTCCGTTCAATGAGAGATTCAAAGGAGAATCTACTGCCCGAACTTTACGAGTGCCGCATGACCCGCCCGTGACAAACGCACACGCGGTTGTAGCTTAAGGTTGCGGCTTAAAAATGGCCCCGCTAACCGCGACGACGGCGCGGCACCACTTCGAGTTGAACAGTCACCTTCGCCGGAGCTGCACCAAGTGTCACAGCCTGCGGCTTCAAATCCACAAGTTGCGCTGAATGCCAAACCTTGATGGTGGCGGCACCATCGGGCACATCTTCCAGTGTTGCGACACCAAAGGCATCCGTCTTGACCGTCCACGGAGAATCAGCCACCCACACATGGCCACTCATCGAGCCGTGAATGAAGCAGCCCAGCAAGTTGGCCCCAATAGCACCGGGGCGGTCCAGCGTGACTTCGGTTGACTTGGGCGGCTTGCCTTCCGTTTTGCCCTCCAGGCGCAGCGCAAAACCGTTCTCTTTGGTGACCCCATCCGCAGTGGCAGGCGGGGCCAGGCCTACGCTGGACATGCGTACGTGGTGATCCCATGCATCATTGTTGGCAAACCGAACCTTCGCTCCGGCAGATACCACCGTCATCGCCGGAATAAATTGCATCTTCTCCTGGTTGATCAGTGCCTGCATCGGTGGCGGGTTTTTAGCGACACCCTTGGTAGCGGGGATCACGATAACAATCGCATCTGGCGTGGGCTTGCCGTCTTTGTCGATCACGCTCACTTGCACGCTACCCGCGTGGGCACCGGCAGCGCAGAGAAGCGCAAAAGGAAGAGTAAGGTTCAGTTTTTTCATGATCAATTCACGGTGATGATGTCGCGGTGCATGGGGGCCAAACGCGCCAGCAACTTGTTCTGGGTCACAAACGGAATGCCCTTGGCATCCATCGATTGTTGCAGCACTTCAACCAGGGCGTTGAAGTCGCCTTTGTTGATGTCCAGGTTGCTGTGTGCGCTCTTCATGTCGGCACCTTTGTACACGCAGGGGCCACCGGTCACTGCGCAAAACTGGTCCACCAATTGTTCCTTGATATTTTTGGCGTTAGCCGGCTTGAAATGCGGACCCATGCGCGCATCGGCCAAAAGGCGTGTGTGGAAGTCTTCGACGAGTTGGGTCAAGCCCTGCTTTTCGCCAAAGGCTTGGTACAGGCTGCTGGAGGCTGCGGCAGATTGTGCCGAGGCGGGAACAGTGGCGACCGTGCAGAGGATCAATGCGAAGGTGGAGAATGCTTTTTTCATGATGAACCTTAAGAATCAAAACGCCAGCTGGGCCGACAGATAGAAGCCTGTTTGGCTGCGGTTGTTGGTGACACCCGGCACGATGCGGCCCAGATCCACATAGGCCAAAGTGACGGACGCATTTTTGGTGGGTGCCCAGGCGATAAAGATATCTTTCCAGTCGTCTTCTGCCAGCGCATCACCCAAGCCTGCCGCCTGCCCCAGCGCCTGCAAGTTGTTGGGCTTGAAGCGGTACTCCGCGCCAATCGCCCAGTTTTTGCTGAGCAGGTAAGCCACAGATATCTCGGGTACCAGGCTGTAGCCGTCTTTGCCCGGCGCGTTGGATCCAAAACCCAGCAGGCCGTTTTGATTGGCATTGGTGTAGCGCAGCGTTCCGTTAAGAAGCAGACCTTGCGCCAAAAAAAGCTTGGTGGCGCTCACGTAAACATCAGTCCCACTGGTCTTCGTGCCCAGAAAATTGAAGACAGAATTTAGCGAGCCCGGTGCGACATTCTTATGTTCGAGCCCCACAGCAATTTGCGGCATGAACGAATCACTGTCCAGCACCGCATCCCCGGCGACTTTGAATTTGAGGCCCAGCACATCCATGTTGATGCGCTGGCCGGGTGTAACACCAAACGGGGCAATGCCGTTCAACGCAATGGCGGGCGACGCATCGAATTCCTGGCGAGCAAAAGACACTTCAAACCGCTCGTTGTAAGCCAGCGCAGCACCCAGAATGTTCAAGCCATAGTCTTGAGTCGAAGCGCGCGTGGCGAAGGCAGACACGCCCCACTCGCTGCGCGTGGCATTGGTGCCAATCACCGCCCACGGTGTCAGGCCCCCGCCAGCCGCGCCACTGATGGAGGAGACCCCGCCCGTCAGCAGCAGCTTGCCGGTATCAG
>JANNFW010000759.1:0-6588 GCA_031380235.1 Rhodoferax sp.
CGTGGAAGATTCCACCTACACCACGGGTCGTCGTGGCGTCGCAGGCACCTTGATTGTTGAGAAAATTCTGGGCGCTGCCGCTGAGCGCGGCGACAACTTGGCGCAGCTGAAGGCGTTGGGCGACGCGGTGAACAAGGCCACCGCATCAATGGGGGTCGCCTTGACTTCGTGCACTGTGCCCGCAGCGGGCAAACCAACTTTTCAGATCGGCGCAAATGAGATGGAGGTGGGTGTCGGTATCCACGGCGAGCCGGGGCGAAGACGCGTTCCATTGGCCAGCGCCGATGCCATCGCGAGCGAGCTGACGGGTGCCATCATCAAAGACCTGGCGTTGAAGCCTGGGCAAGAGGTGATTTTGCTGGTGAACGGCTTTGGCGGCACGCCTTTGTTGGAGTTGTACGTGATGGTGAACTCGGTGCGCAAGGTGCTTGCGGATGCGGGCGTGAAGGCGGCGCGCTACCTCACGGGCTCCTACGTCACATCGCTGGAAATGGCAGGTTGCTCGGTCACCGCGACGGTGGTCGATGCCAAACTATTGGCGCTGTGGGATGCGAACGTGCACACCCCAGCATTGCGCTGGGGCATGTAACTCGGCCAGTCGCACGAGACTCCCTAGAAACTCAAACGGGCATCCGTCCATCGCCCATTCGCCTGGCTGGACGCCACCACGGCCTCAATGAACTTCATGCCCCGAGCGCCATCTTCCACAGTGGGGACGGTGCAGGCCAGCGGGTCTGGCGCGACACCCTCCCAGCGCGCATGCAACTGGTCTGCCACATCACGGTAAAGCTGCGCAAAGGCTTCCAAGTAACCCTCAGGGTGCCCGGCAGGTATCCGCGTCGCGTGGCCTGCAGCGGGGCCGGCTCCTGCGCCTGCGCGCGTAATCAAACGCGCAGATTGCCCCAACGGCGTAAACCAGAGTTGATTGGGATGCTCTTGCCTGAACTCGATGCCCGCCTTGCTGCCGTAGACGCGAACTTTCAGGCCGTTCTCGTTACCCGGCGCCACTTGGCTTGACCACAGCATGCCGCGTGCGCCATTGCTGTAGCGCAGCATCACATGTGCGTTGTCATCCAGGCGGCGGCCTTGCACGAAGGTCGAAAGATCGGCGCTGACTTCGGACAAGTCCAGGCCGCTGATAAAGCGCGCCAAATGCTCGGCATGCGTGCCGATATCGCCCAGCGAGCCCCCCGCGCCCGCCTGCGCAGGGTCTACTCGCCACGCGGCCTGCTTTTGGCCTGTGGCTTCGAGGTCGGTGCTCAACCAGTCTTGCGGGTACTCGGCTTGAACGATGCGAATGTCGCCCAGCTCACCCGCTGCAACCATCGCGCGCGCCTGGCGCACCATGGGGTAGCCGCTGTAGTTGTGCGTCAACGCGAACAGGCAACCGGTCTGCCGCACCCGCTGCACCAAGGCCATCGCTTCAGCCAAGGTGGTGGTGACGGGTTTGTCGCAGATCACGTGAATGCCTGCGTCTAGAAAAGCTGTGGCGATGGGAGCGTGCAAATGGTTGGGCGTGACGATGGCCACCACGTCGATGCCATCGGGTCGTACTGCCTCAGCCTTCGCCATTGCAGAAAAGTCAGCGTAGCTTCGTTGCGGCGCAATGTGCAATTCAGCGGCGCTGGCGCTGGCGCGTGCGGGATCAGACGACAGCGCGCCCGCCACCAGTTGGTAGCGGTCGTCCAGCCGCGCAGCGATGCGATGCACACCGCCAATAAAGGCTCCCTGCCCGCCACCGACCATGCCGAGTCGAATGCGCCTGCGCACGGCGGGGGAGGTGGTAGATTCAATCGTCATGACGGCCTCTCAGGCGATGCCGAGCATCTTGCGGTTGGCCGCCATGTCAACACTGCCACCCGCAAAGTCGTCAAACGCCTTGTCCGCCACGCGAATGATGTGATCGCGGATGAACGTGGCACCCTCGCGGGCGCCGTCCTCAGGGTGTTTGATGCAGCACTCCCATTCCAGCACGGCCCAACCGGGGAAGTCATAGGCGGCCATCTTCGAGAAAATCGCCGCGAAATCGACCTGCCCATCTCCCAATGACCGAAAGCGCCCCGCACGGTTTAACCACGGCTGGTAGCCGCCATATACGCCTTGCTTGCCCGTCGGGTTGAACTCCGCATCTTTGACGTGAAAAATCTTGATGCGGTCGTGGTAGTAGTCGATGTAGTCCAGGTAGTTGAGCTGCTGAAGCACGAAATGGCTGGGGTCATACAACAGGCAGGCGCGCTTGTGGCCTTGCAAGCGATCCAGAAACATCTCATAAGTCACGCCGTCGTGCAAATCTTCACCCGGATGAATTTCATAGCAGACATCGACACCCGCACCATCGAACGCATCCAAAATCGGCCGCCAGCGCTTCGCCAGCTCGTCAAACGCAGCTTCGATCAAACCGGCAGGGCGTGGCGGCCACGAGTAAAGGTAAGGCCACGCCAGCGCACCCGAGAAAGTGACGTGTGCCACCAGCCCCAGATTGGCGGATGCCTTCGCGGCGAGCATCATCTGGTCAACCGCCCACTTCTGCCGCTGCACCGGATCGCCTCGCACCTCGGGCACCGCAAAGCCATCAAAACCAATGTCATACGCCGGATGCACCGCGACCAGTTGGCCCTGCAAGTGGGTGGACAGTTCGGTGATCTCCAAGCCGTGTTGCGCCAGCGTTCCCTTCACTTCCTCGCAATAGGTTTTGCTGGTCGACGCCTTCTTCAAATCAAACAGCCGCCCATCCCAGCTCGGGATTTGAACGCCTTTGTAGCCCAGCCCAGCCGCCCATTTGCCAATCGCATCGAGAGAGTTGAACGGTGCCGCGTCTCCCGCAAACTGGGCGAGAAAGATCGCAGGGCCTTTGATGGTCTTCATGCACGTCTCCGAAGTGGGGTTGAATGAACTGATTATTATGCGGGGCAATAGACTAAGTCTGTTATCAAGAAAATGTTGAAAATTAACCTACGAGTTAATTTCTCTCGAAAATTGCTGAAAATTCTGAATATATCAATAAAATAAGCCTCTAGCTCTCGAATAATATGCGATAGCAGCTATACAAAATATAGCGCAATGTAAACGCGACTGCACCGCTTATGCCCAGCCCGCTGACCAACCCCACTGCCCACGTGCTTGCGCTGCTGTCCAGCCGCGTCAACCAGCCCCGCCAGCGAATCCTGATCGCCTTGACAGGCCTACCCGGCTCGGGCAAAAGTACGGTGGCGGCCAGTCTCGCGAATGCAGTGAATGCCCAGGCGGGTACGGACGTGATGATGTCGCTGGGCATGGATGGTTTTCATTTCAGCAAGGCGGAGCTGGCGCGCTTTGCCGATCCTGCTGAAGCGCTCAAGCGGCGTGGGGCTCCGTGGACATTCGATGCTCGCGCGCTGGCCCAACGTCTGCTGGATTTGCGCCAGCACACAACGACAGTGACGTGGCCAGATTTTGAGCACGGCGTGGGCGATCCGGTGGTGGACGCGATCACGGTATTGCCATCGACGCGCATCGTGCTGGTTGAAGGCTTGTACCTACTGCATGATGACCACGGCTGGCAACATGCTCATCTTTTTGATGAATGCTGGTATCTTGACGTGACGATGGATACCGCGATGGATCGCTTAGTGCAGCGGCATATGGTGGCCAACACCCAAAGCCGCGAGGTGGCGATGCAGCGGCTGGCGGTGAATGATCGATTGAACGCCGACATCGTGCAGAAGTCGCGCGAACGGGCGCAATACTTGATTGAGAATATTCGTTGAGAACGTCAGCGGCCCTTATCTCCCTATCGCGAAAACTGCAGGCGTTGAATTGTCCAGGCTGTGCGTTTTCTGCTTCCACGACTTGATGCTCTCACAGCGCGTAACTCCGCTGGCCAGCGTCAAGCCGCTGCTCACCGCTAACCGCGTGTTGTGATTAAGCGTCTGTAGCATGGCCTGCATCATGGCGGCGTTGCGGTAGGGGGTTTCGATGAAGAGCTGGGTTTGGCCTGTTTTAAGCGCCAGAGATTCCAGCTCACGCAGGCGGGCAGTGCGTTCGGTCGCTTCCGTGGGCAGGTAGCCGACAAACGCAAAATTTTGGCCGTTCAAGCCGCTGGCCGCCAGTGCCAGCAGCAGCGATACCGGGCCCACCAGCGGCACGACCGCGATGCCCAGCGCATGAGCTGCGCGCACCACGGACGAGCCAGGGTCTGCCACGGCGGGCATGCCCGCTTCGCTGACCAGGCCGATGTCAACACCCGCCAGCGCAGCGCTTAGCAAAGATGTTGCATCAAACTGGCCTGCGTGATCGCCTTTTTTATGAACCTCACGCGGAAGCTCCTGAATTTGAAGCGATTGAACTGCCGCTGACAGCGGTTGCAGCTCGTTGACGCGCTTCAGGTAGGCGCGGGTGCTTTTGGCGTTTTCGCAGATCCAGTGGCTGAGTCGCGCAGCAACTTGCAGTGTTCCCAGCGGCATCACGTCTTGCAGCGGAGCTTGTGTGGCGCAGCCGAAATCAAGCGGGGCGGGTACCAAATATAAGGTGCCACGGGCGTCAGGCGTGCCACGGGTGGGCAGGGCGGCTTCGGTCATAAAACTTGAATTCCGGCGGCACGGATCATGCGGCAGGTGCGGATCAGCGGCAGGCCAACCAGGGCGGTGGGGTCATCGCTGTCGATGGATTCGAGCAGGGCGATACCCAGGCCTTCGCTTTTGGCGCTGCCTGCGCAGTCGTAAGGTTTTTCGGCCTGCAGGTAGGCTTCAATTTCCGCATCGGTCAAATCACGAAATCGCACACTCACGGCTGCCAAGTCCAGTTGCTCAAAATCAGAATCTAGACAAACCACGGCCAGTGCGGTTTGGAACACGACTGTTTTTCCGCGCATGCGCTGCAACTGGGCGGCGGCGCGTGCGTGGGTGCCGGGCTTGCCCAGCGGCTCGCCGTTCAGGTCTGCGACTTGATCCGAGCCGATGACAACAGCGTTTGGGTGCAGGCGTGCGACGGCCCGAGCTTTGGCAAGGGCCAAACGATTGGCCAGGTCGCGTGGTAGTTCGTTGGCGAGCGGAGTTTCATCGACTTCAGGTGCGACCACGTCAAATGGCAGCTTTAACCGTGACAGCAGTTCGCGCCGGTAGGGTGAGGTGGAACCCAGGATGAGTTGTCGGGTGATGGATGGGGACGATGGGGACATCACGTGATTCTCTTACACTGAGCGCATGGAAAATCAGACGGCTCCCACCCGGTTAGACATTAAGGCGCTGGCACTGTCGGGTCAGCAGATTGCGGGGCGTGATTTGCTGTCGCACTTCACTCGCTTGATGCAGGATTTGCGCGGCCAAAGCCCGGACGTGGCACTGGCTTGGACGGCGCGCGGCGAGATGCGCCTGGGTGCGTCTGGCCAGCAGGAGCCGTGGCTGCATTTGGCGCTGGAAACATCACTTCCCCTGGTCTGCCAGCGATGCATGGGGCCAGTGGAAGTGCCTGTGTCCACCCACCGCGTGTTTCGCTTCGTTGCCAGTGAAGACGAGGCCCTGGCGCAGGATGAAGAGTGCGAGGAAGACTTGCTGGTGATCAGCCGTGAATTCGATCTGCAAGAGCTGATCGAAGACGAACTGGTGATGGAGGTGCCACTGATCCCCAAGCACGAGGTGTGTCCGGTGCCAGTCAAACTTGAGGCGGCTGATGCGGAATTTGATGCGCCTGCGGCGGTCAAGCCGAATCCGTTTGCGGCGCTGTCGGGGTTAGTGACAAACACGTCCAATTCCACCAAACCCAAGCCCACCCAATAAAACTCCGCCGATGTGGCCATCAGGCGGGTTTCCTAATTCGCGCTCGGTCTGACTATCGCTGCGCCAGCGGCAACACCTCGCGCGTGGTGGAGCCGGTAAACAACTGGCGCGGACGGCCAATCTTGTACTCGGGGTCGCCGATCATTTCGTTGAGTTGGGCAATCCAGCCGACCGTGCGGGCCAATGCAAAAACAGCCGTGAACAAAGGCACCGGGATGCCAATGGCGCGCTGCACGATGCCCGAGTAGAAGTCCACATTGGGATAGAGCTTGCGGGAGACAAAGTACTCGTCTTCCAGCGCGATCTTCTCCAGCGACATGGCGAGTTTGAAGAGTGGGTCGTTTTCCAGACCCATCTCCTTCAGCACTTCTTTGCAGGTCTCTTGCATCAGCTTGGCGCGCGGGTCGTAGTTTTTGTAAACGCGGTGGCCGAAGCCCATCAGCTTCACGCCGGAGTTTTTATCTTTCACCTGCTTGATGAAGTCGCCGATTTTCTCAATACCGCCGTTTTTCTGGATGTCACCCAGCATGTTGAGTGCGGCGTCGTTTGCACCGCCAAGCGCAGGGCCCCAAAGGCAGGCGACACCCGCAGCAATCGCGGCGAACGGGTTAGTGCCCGATGAGCCACACAGCCGCACCGTGGAGGTGGAGGCGTTTTGCTCGTGATCCGCATGCAGCGTGAAGATGCGATCCACCGCGCGCTCAAGTACGGGGCTGACTTCGTATTTCTCGCAGGGCGTGGCGAACATCATGTGCAGGAAGTTGCCAGCGTAGCTCAGGTCGTTGCGGGGGTACATATAGGGCTGGCCCACCGTGTACTTGTAGGCCATGGCGAC
>JANNFW010000788.1:0-1957 GCA_031380235.1 Rhodoferax sp.
CTCGCCATCTACATCGGCTGGCTGATGCACCGCACCTGGGGCGGCATTGTGGCAGGCAGCCTGTTTGTACTGCCGTCGCTCGTTATCCTGATTGCGCTGTCGTGGGTTTACATTGCATTCGGTTCGCTGCCGGTGGTGGCGGGTATCTTCTACGGGCTCAAGCCGGCTGTCACCGCGCTAGTGCTTCACGCGGCGCACCGCATTGGCAGCCGCGCGCTCAAGAACAACTGGCTCTGGGGCATTGCCGCCGCGGCGTTCGTGGCGATCTTTGCGCTGGACGTACCGTTTCCGCTGATCGTGATCGCTGCAGCGCTGATCGGCTACATCGGTGGGCGTGTTTATCCCAACATCTTCATCACGGGCGGTGGTCACGGCTCAGCGAAAGCAAGCTATGGTTCCGCGTTGATTGATGACGACACACCCACGCCAGCGCACGCCATGTTCTCGCGCGTGCACCTGTTCAAAATCGTACTCATCGGCTTGGTTCTGTGGGCAGCGGCATTTGGGTTGTTGGTCATCACCGTCGGCCCGCAAGCTGTGCTCACGCAGATGGCCTGGTTTTTCACCAAGGCGGCGCTGCTGACGTTTGGCGGCGCGTACGCCGTGCTGCCTTACGTCTACCAAGGCGCGGTGGAGCAATTTCAGTGGCTAACCGGGCCGCAAATGATCGACGGCCTGGCGCTGGGCGAGACGACGCCCGGCCCGCTGATCATGGTCGTCGCTTTTGTCGGCTTCATCGGCGGCTGGGTCAAGCAGATTTTTGGGCCGGAGGCGCTCTTCCTGGGTGGCGCGGTGGCAGCCACGGTGGTGACCTACTTCACCTTCCTGCCTTCGTTCATCTTCATCCTGGCCGGTGGCCCGCTGATTGAGACGACGCACGGTAATTTGAAGTTCACCGCACCGCTGACCGCAATCACTGCTGCGGTGGTTGGCGTGATCTTGAACCTGGCGTTGTTCTTCGCGTACCACGTGCTGTGGCCGACAGGGTTTTCGGGAAAGTTTGACTTTGCTTCAGCGGCCATCACGCTCACCGCAGCCATCGCGTTGTTTCGCTTCAAGGTCGGCGTGATCCCGCTATTGACGGCCTGCGCCGCAGTCGGGCTTGTCGTGAAGCTGCTGTTTTGAAAGACGTCCATGTCTCGACCCGCTTCATATGGGACGTGGCTGCGATGGGCGCAGTCGATCCGTCGAAGCTATTTTTTAAAAGAGGAAAACACCATGACCACCGCTAATCAGAACTCCAACAACATGCCAATCAGCGAGCTTGCCGCGTGGCGCGATCAAGGCCGCACCCACCTGCTTCTGGACGTGCGAAGAGACATCAAACGCGCGGCCGAGGCCGATGAACTCTCTGGCACGATCTGGCGCAACCCGGCCCAGTGGTTAGACTGGAAAGACCACATCGCCACCGGCGCACCCGTGGTGGTGTATTGCGCCTACGGGCACGAGCTGAGCCAGGCGTTGGCGGTATGCTTGCGGGCGCTGGGGCATGATGCCAGGCACCTTGAAGGCGGCATTGATGAGTGGCGCAAAGCGGGCCTTGCCACACAGGCCATTGCCGGAGCACCGTCATGAAATGGATCACCCGCGAGCGACCCAAGATCGACCGCATCGCCTGCCCGTGGCTGATCGCGCGGTTTATCGACAAAACGCCGGAGTTTCTGTATGTGCCCAGCGACCAGGTGATGACCATCGCCGCACAAACCGGGGCCACCCCCTACGACGTGCCGAACGTCGAATACACCCACGTCGGTGACGATTGCAGCTTTGACACCTTCATGAAAAAGCACAAGCTCAGTGACAAAGCCCTGCACGACCTCGCCGTCATCGTGCGCGCTGCGGACACCGATCGCCTGGACTTGGCCCCGCAAGCCGCAGGCCTGCTGGCCATCTCACTGGGCCTGTCGCGCAACTTCAGCAACGACCACGAGATGCTGGCGCATGGCATGGTGATGTA
>JANNFW010000791.1:0-3991 GCA_031380235.1 Rhodoferax sp.
CCCGCATGCAGCGGCTCGTGCCCGGAGCCACCGCCCGAGATCAGCGCCACCTTGCCAGGCTTAATGTTTTTGCGCCGCACGAATTCGCGGTCAGCCCCTAACGTGACAAGGTCTGCATGAGCGGCGGCGAAACCGTCTAGCGATTCGGCAAGGCTGGTGTCCGCGTGGTTGCTCAGGTTCTTCATGGTGCGTTCTCTCTTCTTTGAATGAATTCAGTTTTTTCGGGCACATTTCAGGCTTGGGCCAGGCTGTCGCAGATCGAGCCAACGATCAAAGCCATGGAGCGCGAGCCTGGATCGACATGGCCCTTAGCGCGATCTCCCAGAAACGATGACCTGCCGCGCGTGGCGTCCATATTGGCCGTAGCCAAGGCACTGTCGAAGGCACACTGCTTCACGCGAGGCAGGATGTCATCGCCACCCTGCGCCAGGACTTTTTGCACGGGGTCTAACACGTCCAACAGCGTCTTTTGACCGACCTCTGCCTTGCCCAGCCGAGTCAGCGCTTCAATACTCGTGCGAAGCGCGGGCGCGAAATCTGCGGCTCCCGGTTGGGCTGGCAACTCCTTGCCCAGCGTCATCAACAGAGTGCCAAACACTGGGCCAGAAGACCCGCCAATCTGTGCCACACAGACCTTGCCCATAGTCTTCAAAGCATCGTTCAAATTTGAATCTTGCATCTCAGGCAGCTTGGCCTGGATGGCCTGCGCGCCACGTTTCATGTTCAAGCCGTGGTCGCCGTCGCCAATGGCTTGATCCAACGCTGTGAGTTCCTCAACGTGGTCTATCAAGACTTGGGTGGCACTCAAGATAACGTTCTTCAATGACATGGTGAATCCTGGTGTGAAGTTTTTGAAATTAACTGCGAACGCGCTGGCCCGCGTCATCAAACCACAGGCTCTGCACCAGCTCCAGGCTCAACGTTTCGCCCTGGTTGAACACTTGTCCAGGCTGCGCGCTGGCAATCAGGTCATGCTCGGTACCTGCCAAATCAAGGTGCATCAGAAACTGGTCACTCAATCGCTCGACCCGTTTAACCTTGACTTCAGCGTGAGCCCGTTCATGAGCGTTTGAATGCAGGCGTATGTGCTCGGCCCGCACACCCAACATGGTCACGCTTTCGGGCACGGCAAGTTTGGGCAAGGCCGAGCGCGGCAACAAGTTGATGCGGGGCGAACCAAGGCGGCTGGCGACACTCACACTCTCTGGGTTCTCATACACCTGCTGCGGCGTGCCTAGCTGCACCAGGCGACCCTGATCCAGCACCCCAATTCGGTTGGCCATCGTCATCGCCTCGATCTGGTCGTGCGTGACGTAAAGCATCGTCGCGCCCAAGTCTTGCTGAATCCGTTTGAGCTCCAGCCGCAAATCATTGCGCAGTTTGGCATCCAGCGATGACAGAGGTTCGTCCATCAAGTACACCGCTGGGCTGCGCACCAAAGCGCGACCAATGGCAACCCGCTGCATTTGCCCACCCGATAGTTTGGTGGCCGAGTTTTGCAGTTTGTCTTCAATCCGCAGCATGCGTGCGATCTCGGTGACTTTGGTCTTGATATCTGCCTCACTGGTCTTGCGCAGGGGTGAGCGCAGCGGGAAAGCCAGGTTGTCATACACACTCAGGTGTGGGTAGAGCGAATACTGCTGAAAGACAAACGTCACGTCACGCATGGCGGGGGGTGCCGTGGTCATGTCTTGCCCGCCGATGAAGATCTGGCCCGCGTCGGCTTGCTCCAGGCCCGCCACCAAACGCAAGGTGGTCGTTTTGCCTGCGCCGCTGGGGCCAAGCAATACCAAAAATTCGCCACTCGCAATTTCAAGGTCAATCGATTTGACCGCTGCCGTTGCTCCAAAGTTTTTGCGGATGCCCGCCAGCTTGAGATCAGACATGCCGCACGCTCCGTGATCCCAAAGTACTTGCGGCAGCGTCGTCGCGTGCCGTGGGCAGCGCCTGGCCGCTTAGCTTGTCAAACAGGCTGACCTCTGCAGCATCAAACGCCAGACCGACGTTGTCGCCGCGTTGCGCGGGCGTGTTGACATCAATCTTCGCGCGAAGCAGGTTGCCCTCTTTGGTTGACAAGGTGACGATTTGGCTGGTGCCCAAGTACTCCGTGCCCAGCACCTCGGCACGAAAAGCGGACTCGGGTGACAGGCGCACGTGCTCTGGCCGCACGCCATACAGCAGCGCTTTGGACGCGACCGCATCGCGCACCGCAGGCAACCCCAGTTGCGCGCCGCTGACCATCACCGACTGGGCACCCCGCTCCAAGCCCGCTTCAAAGGCGATGAAGTTCATCGAGGGTGAGCCCATAAAGTCCGCTACAAAAACCGACACGGGCCGCTCATATATATCCTGCGGCGCACCCAATTGCTCGACGACACCCTGGTTCATGATGGCAATCTTGTCGGCCATCGACATCGCTTCGCGCTGGTCATGCGTGACGTAAACCGTGGTGGCACCCAGGCGGTCATGCAGGCTGCGCAACTCCTCACACATCAGCTCGCGAAACTCCGCATCCAAGGCACCCAAAGGCTCGTCCATCATGAAGGCCAGCGGCTGGCGCACGATGGCGCGGCCCAAGGCCACACGCTGCCTGTCGCCGCTGGTCAGTCCAGAGACAGACTTGTCCAGCAGCGAAGTGATTTGCAAGGTACGCGCGGCATCGGCCACGCGCTGGTTGATCTGGTCGCGCGGCATGCCCTGGGACACCAGGGGAAAGGCGATGTTTTGTCGCACGTTCATATGCGGATACAAGGCAAACATTTGGAACACAAAGGCAATGTCGCGGGCAGATGCTCGCTTGAAGGTCACGTCTTCTCCACCCAAAAATATCTGGCCCGAAGTCGGCAACTCCAAGCCAGCAATCATGCGCAAGGTGGTAGTTTTCCCGCAGCCTGAGGGGCCGAGCAGGCAGAAAAACTCACCGTCATTCACGGTGAAGCTGGAGTTTTTGACCGCCGTGAATTCGGCAAACTCTTTGGTCAACTGATGAACGCGTATTTCAGCCATTAAGTTATTCAGGAAACTTGGACACAACCATGAACATCACCGTTCCCGCCAGCATGGTGACGAACGACCAGGTGTACAGCACCAACGCGAAGGGCTGCAGCAGCATCAAGAGGCCCACGGAAATGAGCACGCAGGCAGCGATCTCCATTTTTCCTCGACGCAGCCAAGCGGGCCACCGTCTTTGGTCAGGAGTGGTGTCTGAACTGTGTGTAGGATGAGACATAAAAGTAGCCGACTATTTACGGACAGCGCCGAAGGTAATGCCACGCAGCAGGTGTTTGCGCAGCAACACGGTGAAGACGAGGATGGGAATCAAAAACAGCGTAGTGCCCGCCGCCACGGCTGGCCAGTCCTGCCCACCTTCACCAATGATGATGGGGATAAACGGCGGTGCCGTCTGCGCTTGGCCGGAGGTGAGCAGCACGGCAAAGGCATATTCATTCCAGGCGAATATCAAACAGAAAATGGCAGTGGCAACGATGCCTGTGGTGGCTTGTGGCAGCACCACTTTGCGAAAGGCCTGCAGGCGCGTATAGCCGTCGACCATCGCAGCCTCTTCATACTCGCGCGGGATTTCGTCGATAAAACCCTTAAGCAGCCACACGGCGAGAGAGATGTTGACAGCGGTGTACAGCAAGATCATGCCGGTGCGCGTGTCTGATAAACCCAACTCGCGGTACATCAGATAAATGGGAATCGCCACGGCAATGGGCGGCATCATTCTCGTGGACAAAATGAAGAACAGCAAGTCGTCTTTCAGCGGCACCTTGAAACGCGAGAAGGCATAGGCTGCCATCACGCCAAACCCGACCGATAAAACGGTGGAGCCAAAAGCAATGATGAGCGAATTGACAAAGCGGGGCACAAAGTTGGACTTGCCTGCCACCACCATGCTCTCAGCTCGGGCAACTTTGTCGCATTTGTCCGTCGCCTCAGGCAGTGCGGCGATGTACTCTGGCGTTTGCCGCGAACGGGTGGTGAAGAG
>JANNFW010000806.1:0-4395 GCA_031380235.1 Rhodoferax sp.
TGCTGGTTCGCCATGTGGGCCGACTTGGGCATCAGCGCGGCTATTTGAATCGAGTCGCCCAGCACGTGGATGTTTTTGGCGGCTTTGGATTCAAAGGTCAAAAAGTCGACCTCGCACCAGCGTTTGTTCGACGTGGCCAAGCCTGATTTCACCGCGATTTCGCCTGCGCGCATGGCGGGTATGACGTTGAGCACGGCGGCTTTCACGTCGTCGTTGAACTCAAATTTCAGCGTGTTGGTCGCCGCGTCGACATCGGTGGCGACGTGCTTGGGGCGGTATTCGATGATGCCTGCGTAGCGGTCGGCCCAGGCTTTTTTGAACAGACCCGCCTTCGAGGTCACATCGTCATTCGCATCCAGAATCAGCACCTTCGATTTGGGCTTGGCCGCCTTGAAATAGCTCGCCACCTGACAGGCGCGCTCATACGGCCCGGGCGGGCAGCGGTAAGGGGCCAGCGGGATCGACATGGCATACACGCCACCGTCGGGCATAGCCTCCAACTGCTGACGCAGGGCAACCGTCTGCGGCCCGGCTTTCCACGCGTGCAGCACCTTGTCTTGCGCGCCAGCCTTGGTCATGCCGGGCAGTGTGTCCCACATGAAATCGACGCCGGGAGAGAGGATGAGGCGGTCATATGCCAGCTCTCCGCCGCTTGCTAGCTTGACGATACGCTTGTCAGCATCAATGGACGTGACTGAATCTCTCACCAAGTTCACGCCGTGGCGTTTGCCAAGGTTGTCGTAAGGCGTGGTAATGTCGGCCATGCTTTTACTGCCGCCCACCACCAGGTTGGAGATGGGGCAGGAGATGAACGATGCATTGGGCTCGACCAGGGTCACGTTGATGCTGTAGTCTGACCACATGCGCACGTACTTGGCAGCGGTGGCCCCGCCAAAGCCACCACCTACAACAACCACTTTGGGGCCACTTCCCATAGACGCGCAACCCGAAACCAAGCCTAGCGTGCCCGTTGCCGCGAGCAGCGCACCCGAGGTTTTGAGGAACGAACGGCGGCGATAAATTGATGCAGTCATGGTGTGTTCCTTTTTTCCAGTTTCTTACTTCTTTTGAGCGGCAAAGTAGCTGGCCATGGCTTCAATCTGAGCCTCGCTGTAGCCTTTGGAAATCTGATGCATCAGCGTGGCCGGGCGGGCACCGCTCTTGAAATCAGCCATGGCCTTGATCATGCTGGCTCTGTCATACCCGGCCAGCGCCACCATGCCTGGGGCGGCCGCGCCGTTGGTGCCATGGCAGGCTGAGCACGATGCCGCCATGCCGCGGGCTTGCAAGTCGCCGGGTTGGGCATGCACGCTGGCTGCGGCGAGGGTACCCAGCAGGTAAATCATCCATTTGCTCATTTCGTCTCCTGGTTGTATCGATCTTAAATTGAATAGTGATCGCCCTCAATGGCAATCTGCATGCACACCGCGCGGCACATCTGCGCGGCTCGGTCGTTCACGATGCGGTAGAAAATCTGCACGCCCTCGCGCCGCTTGCCCAGCACGCCAGCGTGGTACAGCGTGTTGAGGTGTTGCGACATATTGGGCTGCGTGGTGTTGATCTCGTTCAGCAGTTGGGTGACGTTTTTCTCCGATGTGCACAGGCTGCTGATGATTTTCAGGCGCATCGGGGCCGACATCACGCGAAACAGCTCGGCCGCCTGGTCGAACACCTCGTCGGGCTCAGTGGCGGGCGCTGGCGCTTCGTTGACCGTTGATTTTCTCATTGTGAACCCATGTGGGCTTGAACTTCAATGGTGTTCAATATAGCCGTTTAAACAGGGATTCACATAGCCTGACGGCTGCGTCGAAGCAGAATATTGTCATAGCCGACATCGCGCAAGGTATCAAACGGGATTTCGAGGGTGTCCCAAGCCTGTTCGTCAATAAATCGGCTAGCTGGCAGATGGTACGCACGCAGTTCAAGGGTTTTCAGTGTCTCAATCAGTCCATCAGATGTAAAGCCTGCATCCCGCATTTGCTGTTGCGACCACTCAATCACGATGATCAGATTGGCAGAGCGCCGAATGGTATCGAGGCCAGACCTTAAAACGGCGGTCTCGAACCCCTCAACATCTATTTTGATCAGGTCAACCACGCGGTTTGCAGACAGTTGATCCAGCGTCGTCGTCTTGACGATAAGGCGGGCATCAGTGGGGTGCGTCGTGGCCGTTGTCAAACTGGCGTTTGCAGCGCGATCAACCGGGATTGAAAACTCGAGATGGCCGATCTGCTCGGCGACAGCGCATTCACTCACCACGACGGGCGACATGGACCAGTTGATGCGCAGGTTTTTTCTCAATAATTTCTGCATCGCCGGGTTGGGCTCCGCCGCGATAACTTGCCCAGAACCCTTGCTTCCAATTCTTGATGCGACAAGACAGGTGAAGTAGCCAAAGTTAGCCCCCACGTCGATAAAAACTGTGTCGGGCGTCGTCGAATTGACAAAAAATGCCGATAAATCCGGTTCCCATTGCCGATAGACGACCAATTGCGGCGCCATGATTTCGTCGTTCGGATCGATGAAGTACTTGGTGCCGTGAATCGTCTGCACCAGCATCGTGCCGTCTGGAAACAGCGTGCCGAAGGGACCGACCAGGTTGCGAATCTCGCGTACCGTTCCCTCGAGTTGGTCGATGCGTGCCAGCAGTTGTGCGTAGTCGGGCGGGCTTGGCGGCAATAGATTCGTGAGGGGCTGCATACCGTCTTTGTACCTCTACTTTGATCCGCTCGCGACATCGCAGCTGTATCTATTTGCAAGCGGCTGCCGTTTGTGGCCCATGTCAGAATGACCACAACGCCCCGCATAAAGTGATGCAAGATGACTCCCGCCGACACCACGATCGACCTCGCCGCGCCTGAACAACTCCAGTTCGAGTTGACCACGTCGCGCCAGTTTCCCAATTTTTTGGCGGAGCAAAACGCCAGCCTGGCCTTCACCACTTACCAGGCGGGCAAGCTCTTTTTGCTGGGCTTGCAGGCAGACGGTCGCATCTCCGTGCATGAGCGCACGCTGGAGCGCAGCATGGGCATGGTGGCCAGCAAAGGCGCGCTGCACATTGCCTCGCTGTACCAAATCTGGCGCTTCAACAACGTGCTGGAGGCCGGTAGCCTGCATGACGGGCACGACTCGCTGTTCGCACCGCGCATGAGCTGGGTAACGGGCGACCTGGATGTGCACGACATGGGCTTGCTGGCAGACGGTCGCCCCGTGTTTGCCAATACGCTGTTTAGCTGCGTGGCCACAGTTTCTGAGACGCACAGCTTCTCACCGCTTTGGAAGCCCAAATTCATCACCAAACTGGCGGCAGAAGATCGCTGCCATTTGAACGGGCTGGCGATGGACGGCAGCACGCCACGCTACGTGACCGTGGTGGGCCAAAGCGACGTGGCCGATGGCTGGCGTGACCACCGCGCCAGCGGCGGCTGCGTGATCGACATGGCCAGCAGCGAGGTGGTGCTCGATGGCCTGTCCATGCCGCACTCGCCGCGCCTGCACAACGGCAAGCTGTGGTTGCTGAACTCGGGCACGGGCCAGTTTGGCTGGGTTGACGTCCAAGCAGGACGGTTTGAGCCGGTCGCGTTTTGCCCCGGCTACCTGCGCGGTCTGGCCTTCATGGGCAACTTTGCGGTGGTGGGGCTGTCGCAGTCACGCGGCAACAAAACCTTCAGTGGCCTGGCGCTGGACGCCGCGCTCACCCAGCACGGCACCACAGCACGCTGCGGTCTGATGGTGATTGACCTGCGCACCGGCGACACCGTGCACTGGGTGCGCCTGAGCGGCGTGGTGCAGGAGCTGTACGACGTGGTGCTGCTGCCCGGAATCAAGCGCCCCGCAGCCATAGGCTTCAAATCAGACAGCATCCGGCGGGTGATCACGATGGGGTAGAGCGACGGCGTGAGTATGCTACATATAGTATAGCTGTTTGTGCTGTATATACGAGAGCCAGAGCCTCATTTTATTCATAGTTCGGTGATTTTTGCCTCTGTAGGGCAAAAAATGAACTCGCAGGTTCATTTTTAGTCAAATTCTAGTAAAAATCTACCACAAATGTAGTAGAGCAACTCTCGTCATGGCAACCCAGCCAATTCACATAAATGCCAGCGCCGACTTCAGCGCCTTCTCCGCCAAACCCGTGGACGGGTCGCTGCGATAGCTGGCATGTATCGGCAACGGTGGCAGTTGCACATCGCATTTCAAAACACGCAAACTTTGCACATCGACCAGGCGCTCAGCAGCCGCTAGCGGCAGGGTCGCCACACCGAATCCGCCTTGCACCAGTTGCGCCATGGCGGAGATGCTGGAGATGGTGTGAACGCGCTTGTTCTCCACCTTGGCTTGACGCAGCGCGTCGAGCAGTGCTACGTGGGGTTGTGAGCCGCGCTGAAACGTCAG
>JANNFW010000813.1:0-3017 GCA_031380235.1 Rhodoferax sp.
GTATTCCTCAAGAGACCCGGCTATTGTTCCGGGCGTTAAATCTGCTGGACGGTATCGAAGCAGAGGGGCTGATCCAGAGCAGTGGGCGTGTGCTTGGCAAAGCACTGCCCGTTAGCAAAGACTCAGCCCACAATCCGCTCAGTCGTCACCAGCAAGTCAACCGCCTGTCTCGGGTAGTTGTTTCGCTGGAGCAGAATGCCAAGGCAACCGCATCTGAGAAGCTCGGCTCCACGCTGGGCCTCTACCTTCATCTGACAGCGATGTTGCTGCGCCGGATAATGGGCTTTGACGAGACACTCTGGCGCTTTGATGCTTCTTCGTTCAAAGACTTTGTCTGGCGCAGTCTGTTCGCCAAAACACTGCCATTTGAAGACTTTGAAGCGGTCACTTCGGCAAACTACCGCGTGGTGAGGGTGCCGTGGACCGCAATGCATACCGTCGCGCTTCTCACCCTCAAATTTGGAGCTACCTGCTACCCACGCCTCAACACAAGCAATTTTGACGTGATGATTTCAGAAACACCCTACCCGGCGACTGTTTCTAAAAACACCCGTCTGGTTGTGCGGTACCACGACGCCATTCCGGTGCTGATGCCGCACACCATTTCAGACAAGTCTTTTCACCAGGCATCGCACTATCAGGCCTTGCGGTTGAACGTGGCCAATGGTGCGTATTTTGCGTGCGTTTCAGATGCCACGCGCAGAGACTTGATTTCAATCTTTCCCGAGGCTGAGCCGCGCAGCGTCACCATTCCCAATATGGTGTCGCAGCATTACTTTCCTGAAGAATCATCAGCCATTCGCATACCTGAGATTTTTCGCGCCCGCGCGCTCGCCACAGTGCGGATGCGTACCATCGTAGCTGAGCTGCAAACGCCCTTGCCAAGTAACTCCAGTGAGCCCCTTCAACTAGATTACCTGTTGATGGTCTCCACCATTGAGCCGCGCAAAAACCACCTCACGCTGCTGTCTGCCTGGGAGCAACTTAGAACAGAGAGCTTTCCCAAGCTCAAGCTCGTGGTGGTCGGCATGCTGGGCTGGGATCACAAAGCGATTGTCAGCAAATTCCGCCCTTGGCTCGAACGTGGCGAGCTTGTCATGCTCGCAGACGTGCTGGCCAGCGAGCTCAGGTTGCTGTATCGCCACGCCCAGGCGACGGTGTGCCCCAGTTTTGGTGAGGGTTTTGATTTTTCAGGTGTCGAGGCGATGCGCTGTGGTGGTGCGGTAGTCGCGTCCGATATTGCGGTCCACCGCGATGTCTTTGGTGATGCTGCTCAGTACTTCAGTCCTTACTCTGCGACTGAAACGGCTTGGGCCATCAAGGAGGTTATTGACCCGTCAGCACCAGCTCGTCGGCAGGACTTGATTGCCAAGGGAGCTCGCGTGTCCGAGCGCTATTTGCCTAAAAATGTACTTCCCCAGTGGCACGAGTTTTTGCACAGCTTGAAGCCTTAAGCTGGCTTGTCAGCTGACGTACTGGTGGCCTCTGGCTTTTGAAAGAACAAGAACACACCCAGCTCACCGCCATGGTCTGTAAAGTCTGAATGGAAGCGTGTGATCCCAGCTCTCTGCAACGCAAACAGCACGTGATTCAGGTTGTAGGCGTTCATTTGCATTTCGGGGTCACCTTCGGGTAACTGAGGCTCTTTGGAGGTCAATGGCAGTGGGATCGCAGGTGAAGGAGAAGGTGGCGCTTGGCCCCACGTCTTTGCGTGCGCAGTCTTGGCATACGTCAACTGAATGGCGCCCATGCCGCCCGGTGCCAGGCAATCCAGTAGTTTGGCAAAGATGTGTTGTCCTCGCTCTGGCGGAATGTGTTGGAAAACGATGGCGGAGTGCACGAGATCAAAGCCAGGCCCCGATGAAACGGACTCCTTGAGGGCCGAGAGTTCATCGTCCGACATGGCAAGCGCAACATTTTTGATTCTCTTGGCGTCGCAGTTGCGCTGTGCTTCCCGCAGCATGCTCGGGGACACGTCCAGCCCCACCACCTGGTCTGCCAATGCGGCAAACGTTATCAGCAAACGACCCACCCCGCATCCAAAGTCGAGCACAAGCTTGGGGGCAAAGTGGGGATCAAAAAACTTCTGGCAGGTTGTCCAGATGTAGTGAGCGTGCCATTTGCCAGACTCAAAAAACTCGGCTTTTGCGGTTTCATCAAGGTTGTTGCTTCGAAATTTTTCGTCAGTGATGACTCCAAAATACGGGTCTTGCCGTCCCCATTGTTCCCAAGCGGCGTCAGTGCTCATTAATCTCCCTCGGTGCGAACGTGCGAACACACAAACCAAACAGCCTTCAGTTATCGAAAGGTTTCAGACAGTTCTTAAACTGATAGTTGGTGGAATATATCTCGTTCGTGAGAAGCGAAATGGAGTGGTTCTGACTTCCATGGCGAGCTTGCCGTATTTGCTTCGACACCCTGTGTCAGCCGATGTTGACGTTGTTACTCAATATTACCCCCACGCAAACTTGAACCACGAATTTGTAAGCTGACAATGCCATAGCAAATTTTTAATCAAGAAGGCAAAGCGATGTCAGCTCCTGTCAACCTCTCAACCATAGCCGCCGGTACGGGCGGCTTTGTCATTTATGGGCAAGTTGCGGAGGATCAGTCGGGCTGGTCCATCGCCTCGGCAGGCGATGTCAATGGCGACGGGTTTGACGACATCCTGATTGGCGCGCGCTTTGCTGCTGCGGCAGGCAACGCCAAGGTGCAGGCTGGCGACAGCTACTTGGTGTTTGGCAAAGCCAGCGGTTTTTCGGCAGTTGACCTGGCAACCATTGCGGCGGGCACTGGCGGCTTTGTCATTCATGGGCAGGACGCGGGCGACAGGTCGGGCACCTCGGTCTCGTCAGCGGGCGATGTCAATGGTGATGGATTTGCGGATCTTTTGATTGGCGCGCCCTATGGCGACGCTGCGGCCAACGGCAAACTCAACGCGGGCGAAAGCTACGTGCTCTTTGGCAAAGCCAGCGGGTTTGCGGCCACAGTAGACCTGACTGCTGTTGCGGGCGGCA
>JANNFW010000002.1:0-3666 GCA_031380235.1 Rhodoferax sp.
ATGCGCATCGACACCGGCAGGCGCTTGACGTTGGGGAACTGCTTGGCCAGCGCAGGCAGGGAATAGAGCTTGCCTGATTTGCCAGATGGCGTTTGGAAGGACTTCAGCGTGGACGCGAAGGCGTGGCTGGGGACTTTGGGCATGGCTGGCTCCTGTTGGGTCATCAAAGAACTCATTCTGGCAGTTGATGCCGCTCTTGTCTTTCCCCTAGGCGATGCTGGTCACCGCTGGCATCAACCGCTGAACCTCGTCAAGCCCCAAGCGCTTGCCCGAGGGTGCCATCGCGCTATAAAGCGCGGCCTGCTCCACGTTCATTTCGCCCATGACTTTGGCCATGTCCGTCAAGCGAACGCCTTGGCGGGCCAGGAAAGCAGCGGCGGTATGACGCAGCGCATCCGGGGTGACTTCTGAGGGCTGGTCGATGCCTGCATCATGCGCTGCGTACAGCAGCTCAGCCGCGAGGTTGGGCAGGCCCAGCGGCCCGCCGTTGCCGTTAGAGAGCAGGGTTTGGCCATCGACAGCGGGTGTGACTTTGAAACCCGCCACGAGCAACTGGTGGAAGTACGAATCCAAAGGAATTTCACGCAGTCCCTCCTGCGTGTTCGCAGCGCCCACGCGCAGCACCTTCGCCTCGGTATCGACATGCTGACCGCGCAGCCCGATCGCCTCCTGTGGGCTGATACCGCGCAGCAGCATATGGACAAACAGCGCGACGTTGGGCGAGGCGTTGTGCAAGATGCCCGCCACCTCCTCTTGCAGCAGTTCGCGCGGTGCGCGCGGTGCTTGCGACTCCAGTACGGCCTGCCCCACCGCCATCGGCATGGGCCGGGCCAGCCGGGGTGCGTTATCAGCCTGTGCATCAAAACCCAACGCCATGCTCGGGTCGCCCGCATAACGCGAGTAGTTGGAGCGGCCTTGCGCCACCACCATCGTGGGCGGCGAATCAACGCGGTTGAACATCTCCACCAGCCACATCGCCAAGAGCGCCAGCAGGAAGGCCGCTGCCAGCACGATGGCTGCATCGCGCGCGTAGAGCGGCTGCCAGGCCTCGCGCGGCGCGAACGCGGGCTCCAGCACGCTCACGGAGGGGCGGCGAGCGGCTTCACCCGCCTCCATACGGGCTTTGCGCTGGGTCGCGTCACGCAACAGCGACTCCAGCGGTGCTAACTCCTCTTTCAAGGTTTTAAACTCACTAAAGCGCGCCGAGAACTGCTGCAAGGCACCCCGGTTACCCGAGGCCTGCTGTGCGAGGCGGGCCACCGTGTCGCGCGCCGCGTTGACTTCTTCGCGGGCATCGGCCAAGGCGGCGCTTTGGTCAACGCCGGCCACTTGGACGGTAGTCTCGCCCTGCGTGGCGATTTGGCGCTCAAGCTCGCTCAGCCGGTTTTTCACGGCGCGCGCGCGCGGGTCGATGGCCAGATACGCGGGCGTGAAGGCGCGGTTCAATTCTTTCAGCTCTTCGCGCGCCTGCGAGGCACGCAGCTCCAGGTTCGCCAGCGTGGCGTTGGGGCGATCCCGTACGGCGACGGGCCTGCCGGCCGCTGCCGATTCGCTCATCGCGCGCAGCTTGCCTTCGGCAGTGGCGAGCTTCTCCTGCGCTTTGTTCAGTGCCTCGGTCTGGCCTTTGACGCGGCCCAGCACCTCGTTTTCTTCGCGTTCAAACGAGATGATGCCGTGGCGCACGCGAAAGTCTTCCATCTGGCGGCGCTGGGTTTTGACCTTGTCGGTAAGTTTGGCGACCTCTTCCCCGAGCTGCGTCATCGATGTTCCCGCGGTTTGTGCATAGCCATCGGCCAGCTTCTGGGTGTAGGCAACGATCAACTCATTGACCAATGTCGCGGCACGCTCTGGATCGGATCCGCGGGACGACAGCTCCACCACGTCGGTGCCTTGCGCGACCCCGGCTTGCAGGCCGGATTGGAGTTCAGCGACCGGGTCAGCACCCAACTTGGCCGTGGCGGTCTCGCCCAGCGCTGGCATCTTGTCCAGCACCTGTTTGACCAGCGGACGGCTGGTGAGCACTTGCAATTCATTCAATAAGGAGCGCGAGGCGTTGGCCCCCTGCGTGCCGCCAGTGGACACCGCCGCTTCAACCTGCAGCGCACCAGGGTTGATTTGAACCCGCGCACTGGCCAAGTAGATGGCGGGGCGCGAGTAGTTGTAGAACAGGCCTGCAGCCGCCAGGAGCAAAAAGGTGGTGGCAAAGACAAAGAGCTTGCGTCGGTTGGCACGTCGTGTTGGAGAGTCAAACATTCAGGGGCCTTTGGCTGTCATTTCCGCGGTCGTCTTTCATACTGTCATCACACCCGTGCGGGAGTTCGGGGCGGGATGAAGCATAACCAAATCTGCTCGCGCCAGCCTGTGATTGCTGCACATTCCAGCGCCTGAGCACGCGTTTTTGTGTTGCAATTTGTACGCTTTATAAATTAACCTAAAAGTTAATTTATACGCAAAACCAACTCAAAAACCCCATTTCATTGATAAAATAACGCCTTATCTCTCGAGTAATAAGCACAAATAGCTATACTAATAATAGCAAAAAAGCCATTGCACTGGCAGGCACTTTTACTCGCCACGAACAATGCGCGACGGCTTGAACCCCAAATCCGCCGCCTTGCCTTTGCGTCCCCGTGCGGCGCGGGCGTTGTTCAGGCTGCGAATCTCCAGCGTCTCACTGCGGTCTTTGCCACCCCGGCCAATACCTTCAATCGTGACGCTGCGGGTGTAGGCTGCCGCCCCTGCCAGGGTATCTTTGGCTTCCAGGTCGATCAGCATCAGACCTTTGCCGCCATTAGCCAGGTTCTTCAGTTCGCTGATTTCAAACGTCAAAATCCGCCCGCCGGTGGAGGCGCAGGCGACGTGCGTGGCAGTGGCCAGCGCCTTGGTTGGCGTACCCGCCGCCGTGCCTAACGGCGTTGGCTGATTGATACCGCCCACCACACTCGGGCTGCACAGCGCCTCACCTTCCCCGCACGTCACAAAGGCCTTGCCCGCTTTGAGGCGCGATGTCATGTTCTCCACGGTCGCGATAAAGCCATAGCCGCCGGAGCTACTTAACAACAGCGTGGCTCCCGCTGGCCCGGCGAAGTAGTCGCGCAACTGCGTGCCTGCTTCCAGCTCCAACAGCGTGGTGATGGGCTGGCCATCGCCGCGCGCACCGGGCAGGAGCGATACCGCCACGGAATAGACGCGGCCATTGCTGCCAAACGCCAATAGCGTATCGACGGTGCGACATTCAAAGGTGCCGTAGAGGTCGTCACCGGATTTGAAGGCGAAGCTGGCGGGCTCGTGTCCATGACCCGTGCGAGCGCGCACCCAGCCTTTTTGGCTGATCACGACCGTCACCGGCTCATCAACCACTTTGACCTCCAGCACGGCCTTTTTCTCGCTTTGAATCAAGGTGCGGCGTGCATCGGCGAATGTCTTGGCATCCGCCTCGATTTCTTTGACCATCAAGCGGCGCAGGGCGGCTGGGCTGCCCAACAGTTCTTCGAGCTTTTTCTGATCGTCCAGCAGCTCTTTCAACTCCTGCTCGATCTTGATGGCCTCCAGCCGCGCCAGTTGCCGCAGGCGAATGTCCAGAATGTCGTCCGCCTGGATTTGCGAGAGGTTAAAGCGGGCGATCAGCGAATCTTTGGGCTCATCGGCTTGGCGGATGATGGCGAT
>JANNFW010000025.1:0-2872 GCA_031380235.1 Rhodoferax sp.
GAAAAATTGCGCTGACTGACATCGTGCCGCCCAAGTCGTACAGCATCACTTTTGAAGGGCAGGGCGGTGCCGCTGGTTTTGGCAAGGGCAACTCTGCCGTGACGTTGACTCCCAATGACGGTGGTTGCCTGCTGGACTATACCGTGCATGCCTCTGTGGGTGGCAAGATTGCGCAGCTTGGCCAGCGCTTGATTGATGGCGTGGCTAAGTCGATGGCTGAAGATTTTTTTAAGCGCTTTGATGAGGCGATGCAGACCGCGTATCCTGCGGCTTACGCGGTGCAGGCAGAGGCGGCGGCCGCACTGCCTGCTGTTCAAAATTCATCGAAAGAAGCCGCCAGTGCGGGCATTCCGATTTGGGTTTGGATCGGCATTGCAGCCGTGATTGCCGTGGCGATTTTGGCGATGCGATAGACCTTCGGACATTGAGCAAATTGAGCACATGGAATGAGGGGGCGTTGAAATGGAAAACCTGGATGTGATGGTGTTGCGCACGCTGCGCAATTGGCGTGTGGGCGGCAAGCGCGCTTTGCTGGCCACGGTGGTGCGCACCTGGGGTTCGTCGCCCCGCCCGGTCGGCTCCATCATGGCTTTGTGTGAAGACGGCACGGTGGTGGGCTCAGTCTCAGGCGGCTGTATTGAAGACGATTTGATCTACAAACACACCCAAGCCTACGCAAAAAACGAAATGCCTGTTGGCGCGCCGAGTTTTGTCAAATACGGGATCACCGCCGATGAAGCTCATCAGTTTGGCCTGCCCTGTGGCGGCACCTTGGAGTTGCTGCTGGAGTTCGACCCGGATGCAGCTTTGCTCACAAGCCTGGTTGCTGACCTGGAGCGTGGCCAGCTGGTGCAGCGCAAGGTTCGCCTGAGTGATGGTCACGTCACGCTGCGAACCAGCGATGCGCCCGAGAACTTGTCAGTATCTGACCTTGAATTGACCAACACCTTTGGCCCCGAGTACCGCATGCTGCTGATTGGTGCAGGCCAGCTCACCGAGTATCTGGCGACGATGGCGCTGTTCAGCGGCTTTGCGGTAACGGTGTGCGACCCACGCGAGGAGTACCGGGGTGCCTGGTCGGTAGCCAACGTCAAAGTCGTGAGCGACATGCCCGATGACGTGGTGACGGCTTTCAAACCTGACCGTCGTAGCTGTGTGGTGGCTCTCACGCACGACCCTAAGCTGGATGATTTGGCGCTGTTAGAGGCCTTGGCCACAGATGCGTTTTACGTCGGTGCCATCGGCAGCCGGCGCAACAACGAGATTCGCCATCAGCGCATGATCGACCACTTTGAGCAGACCACCGCCACCCTGGCCCGCCTGCGCGGCCCCATCGGCATTTACATCGGCAGCAAGACACCCGCCGAGATTGCGGTGAGCGTGATGGCTGAGATTTTGGCCGTCAAAAACGGTGTGGCCCTGCCACGCGACATGGATGTGGCGCACGCTAAAAATGACCGCGCCATTTCAGCCAATGATCCCGGCGATCTGGTTTGTGGAGTGCCGCGCCGCGCGGGTTGAAATGCTGTCGGGTCGAAGAGACCAGCTTCAGCCTTCAAACAGTCTAAAATTAACCTCTGAGTTAATTTTAGTGTCAACTCTGTAAAAATACTTCATTTTATGGATGATTTCATGCTCTAGCTCTCGCATGTATTGCGTAAGAAGCTATATAAATAGTAGCATATTGATGCTTCGAAGAATAACCTACATTGGCTCACAAATCAAATAGTGGTCGCAATTGTCCTCGCATGACAATGCGTCATCTGTAGCCCGTAAGATGGGCGAGGAGAAGTTGATTTCGAAGAGGATTTATGCAAGTTTCATTGAGGTGGTTCAGTGCGGGGTTTTGCGTGGCCTTGGCTCTCGTAGCGCAAGGCTGCGGCGGCGGCAGTGGGAGTGCACCCGCAACGACGCCCGTGTCATTGGCACCTACCTCGCCCGTCACTCCTGCACCCGTCACACCGCCCCCGCTGCCCAACCAAGTCACGGTGAGCGGCCAGGCCAGCTACGAATCGGTGCCGGGCAATCAATTCACCGGCGCTCTGAACTACGCAGCGTCGGTTGACAAGCCCGCGCGCGGCATCACGGTTCACGCCATCTCGGCCGGTGTCGTGCTGGCCAGCACAGCTGCCGATGATCAAGGCAAGTTTGCGTTGAACCTGCCCCGCAACACCTCCTACTTCCTGCGCATGCGGGCTGAGGTGGTGAGTGCGCCAGGGTCTGCCAGCTGGGTCGTTTCCATCAAAGACAACACCGCGCAGGACGCGCTGTGGGTGGTGGATGGCGCGCCTGTACAGTCGGGCACCGCTGATTCGACCGTTTCGATTTCGGCGGGTTCGGGCTGGAATGGATCAAGCTACACAGCAGGCGCGCGCGGTGCGGGGCCGTTTGCGGCGCTGGATGCGGTCTACACCACCTTCAAGTACCTGGTGCAGACAGACCCAACGCTGCGCTTCCCGCCGTTGACATTGTTCTGGAGCCCCAACAACACGACCGCGAAGTCGCCCACGGACGATTACTCCACGGGTGAGATCGGCGGCACCTTCTTCCTCGAATCCAGCCGCAATGGCCAGGTTTCGCGCGCCATTTACCTGCTGGGCCGTCAGAATGACGACACAGACGAGTACGACAGCGCCTTGATCGCCCATGAAGTCGGGCACTACCTGCAAAGCGCGTTTTCTGTCGATCACTCGCTGGGCGGCTCGCACTCTGACCCGGACAAGCTGGACATGACTGTGGCTTTCTCAGAAGGCTGGGCTACCGCTTGGTCCAGCATGGCGCGTGGCAGCCCGGTGTATCTCGATTCGTTCGGCGTGCGCCAGTCCAGGGGGTTTACCTTTTCGGTGTTGGACGTACCCACTGACAACGCGCG
>JANNFW010000030.1:0-2848 GCA_031380235.1 Rhodoferax sp.
TTCGCCATAGCGGTCAACGCAGTAACTGGGCGAGACAATCATCTCGCTGAAATTCATGTCAGCCGCGATCCGGGTGTATTCAAACAGCACGCTGCGCGTAACGCGCGCACCCGAGCGGACGTGGCAGCCGTGGCCAATCCACGCCGGGCCCGTGATGGTGCAGCCAGGCTCGATTCTGGCGCTGGAGCCAATATAAACCGGCCCTGTGATGGTGACGGAATCCCAGGCAACGCTGGTGTTCAGGCCCACCCAAACGCCTGGTTTGATCTCTCGCCCGGGCATGTTCATGTCTGCCACCTCGCCGCGCAGCACGCGTTGCAGGATGGACCAGTAGTCGCTCACCCGGCCGATATCCAGCCAGTTGAAGAAGCGGGTTTGTGCAAAGAAAGGTAATTTTTCCGCGACCAGTTGGGGGAACAACTGCGAGCCGATGTCGTACACGGTTCCTGGCGGGATTTTTTGCAAAACCGCGGGCTCAAAAATGTAAATGCCAGTGCTTGCTAACGTTGATTTGGCCTCGGCCGGGCTGGGCTTTTCCTGAAATGACTGAATCTGCCCGGTTTTATCCGCGACCACAATGCCGTAACTGCTGACATCTGCGCGCGGCACGTCCAGCGTGACGACGCTGGCGATCGCCCCTTTGTTTTTGTGCTCATACAGCGCCGCGCCGATATCCAGATCAACCAGCGCATCACCGCAGATGACCAGTGTTGATTCGTCAAAAAACCCGCTAAAGTCCTGAATCCGGCGCATGCCACCCGCCGACCCCATGGGTCTGGGAACGATGTCGCCGTGGTCACGCACACCCTCGTAGGCGTAGCCAATTTGTACGCCCCAGCGGTGCCCGTCGCCAAAGTACTGCTCTATTTTGTGGTGATTAAAGGCCACATTGACCATGATCTCGGTGATGCCGTGGCGAGCCAGATGCTCGATCAGGTACTCCATCACCGGCTTGCCCAGAATCGGCACCATGGGCTTGGGCAAATCCTTGGTCAGAGGGCGCACCCGTGTGCCCTGACCCGCTGCCAGAATCATGCCTTTAGCCATAAGTGGGCCTCGCTTCTTGATGATGGGTGGAGTTGATCGTCATGCGGGGTCGTAGCCGTTGGGGTTGCTGCTTTGCCAGCGCCAGGCATCGTCACACATTTTCTCCAAGTTGCGCTCGGCGCGCCATCCCAGCATCACCAGCGCCTGCCCTGGGTCGGCGTAGCAAGAAGCGACGTCTCCTGCGCGGCGCTCGGCAATCTTGAACGGCACGCTTTTCGCACTGGCTTTCTCAAAGGCCCAAACCATGTCCAGCACGCTGTAGCCCGTGCCTGTGCCCAGGTTCACTGCGGTGCATTCGGCATGGCGCTCCAACCGTTCCAAGGCTTTGAGATGACCTTTGGCCAAATCCACCACGTGTATGTAATCGCGAACGCCAGTTCCATCGGGCGTGGGGTAATCGTTACCCCAAACGTTGAGGAACTCGCGCCGCCCTATGGCCACCTGTGCAACATAGGGCAGCAGGTTGTTGGGCGTGCCTTGCGGGTCTTCGCCGATCAGCCCGCTCTCGTGCGCGCCCACCGGGTTGAAGTAGCGCAGGATGCAGATGCGCCAGCTCGGGTCGCTCTGATGCAACGCGCGCAACATGTTTTCAATATCCAGCTTGGTTTGGCCATACGGGTTGGTGGCGGACAGCGGGTGGTCTTCCGTGAGTGGCAACTGCTGCGGGTCACCATAAACAGTGGCGGAGGAGCTGAACACCAACGTGCCCACCCGGCACTCAGCCATCGCCTCCAACAGGCGCAGTGTGCCCACCACGTTGTTGTCGTAATACTCCAGAGGTTTTTCGACCGATTCGCCGACCGCCTTGAGCCCGGCAAAGTGAATCACTGCCGTGGCCCGGCTTTGGCGCAGGGCCATGGTAAGACTGGGGCGGCTGCGGATGTCACCTTTGATCGTGGGCACCTTTTTGCCGCTGATGCGCTCGACGCGCAACAAGGCTTCGGGCTGGCTGTTGCAGAAGTTATCAAAAACCGTGACTTCATGCCCGGCCGCCAGCAACTCAACGCAGGTGTGAGAGCCGATATAACCGGCGCCGCCGGTGACGAGTATTTTGGCCATGGTGCATTTGGGTCGGGAGTAGCTAACAGTTTAGCCTGCCCGCCCGCGCCATGAGATCCCCCAGCGTTACCGTTCGTCGAAATTGATGGCAAGCTCGCTCGTGATGGGTCGGGCTTGACAGGTCAGCACAAAGCCTTTGTCAACTTCCCAAGACTCCAGTGTGAAGTTTCTGTCCATGACCACGGCACCCGCTGTCACTTTAGCGCGGCAGGTGCAGCACACCCCGGCTTTGCAGGAGTAGGGCAAATCCAGCCCCGCCGCCAATGCGACATCCAGCACACGCTCATCGGGGCGCATGTGCAGGGCATGCTGTTTTCCGTCCAGAGTGAGTTGCAAGGCGATGGTGCCCGCTACTTTGGCAGGTGTAAGCAAAGCAACAACTTGTCGTTGCGAGATCGGGATCGCCTCCAGCCGGGGCGACGTAAAGCGCTCGGTATGGATATTTCGCGCGGGCACGCCACATTCCAGCAACGCGCCTTGTGTGGCTTCAATCATCGCCTCTGGTCCGCAGATAAACACCTCATCCATGCTCGGCGCAGGCAGTAGCGCTGCGACCAGTGCGCGCACTTTCGGGGCATCAATGCGGCCTTGTAGCAAATCAACCTCCTGCGCCTGACGTGACAGGATGTGGATCAGTGTCAGACGCGCCGGGTATCGGTCTTTGAGGTCTTGCAGCGCCTCGTTGAACATCACGCTGGCCATGCTGCGGTTGCCGTAGACGAGCGTGAATTTGGAGTCAAGC
>JANNFW010000044.1:0-11913 GCA_031380235.1 Rhodoferax sp.
AGCAGTTCATCGAGTGGTTCAACCTCGATCACCTGGGCAAGAGTGCCGCGCAATTTGATGAAACCAAGTTGCGCTGGGTCAATGCGCAGCATTTGAAGGCCACGTCGGATGACGCGCTGGCGGTGCTGGTCGCGGATCAACTGAAGAAGCGGGGCATCGTCACTGACGATCGTTTGGTGCGAATCTGCGCCTTGTTCAAAGATCGCTGTGATACTACGATCGCACTTGCGGACTGGGTGCAGATTTTTTACGGCGATGTCGTGATCAAACCCGAAGATCGCAGCCGGCAAGTGACGGACGCCATCAAGCCCGCGCTCAAGTTGTTGACCGAGAAGTTGGGAATCTGTGGTTGGGACAAGGCCTCCATTGCCGCAGCCATCAAGGAGGTTCTTGCGGCAACCTCGCTGAAGATGCCACAACTCGCTATGCCCGTGCGTGTTTGCGTAATGGGCACGGCGCAGACCCCGTCGTTGGATGCCATCCTCGAATTGATGGGCCGAGAAAAAGTGATTGCCCGGCTTCAGGCCAGTTGAAAAGCTGGTTATAATCATAGGCTCGGATAGTTTTGACTGAAATGTCATTGAAGTGTTATCGAGGTGCTATTGAGGATTTGGGGGTATAGCTCAGCTGGGAGAGCGCTTGCATGGCATGCAAGAGGTCAGCAGTTCGATCCTGCTTACCTCCACCAAAGTTTTTCGATAGTAGTTAGTCTGAGCGGTTAGTTTGGAATTGAGTCCAAAAAGGTTTTGACCCCATCGTCTAGAGGCCTAGGACACTACCCTTTCACGGTAGGTACCGGGGTTCGAATCCCCGTGGGGTCGCCAAATTGTCTCGCAATAGGGTTGCGCGACAAGGTGGTGAGAGTGAAGTTAGTGGATATTTAGTTAGCTATCAGGAGTGGTAGTTCAGTTGGTTAGAATACCGGCCTGTCACGCCGGGGGTCGCGGGTTCGAGTCCCGTCCACTCCGCCAAAAAATTAGAAACCGTTTCAAGTCAAAAGCTTGAAGCGGTTTTTTTTTAGCGCCAGGCTACTTCAGCGTGGTGCCGTTATTTGTACCTTCAGCCGGATTGAGTTAACCTCCCATCCCTTGACCCGAAGATGGGCTTGGAGGGCGGGCAGCAGTTGCCGGATTTTTGCGGCGCTGGCATTATTGTCCACGATCAAGCACCAGGTTGCGCCGTCAATCGGGCCGGGCTTGATCGATGCGCGTAAGTTGACCGGGATCAGGGCCTCAATCGCTTTGAGGCGGGCCACGGACTCGCTGACCAGGCCACTGAGCTTGGCCAACATGGGGGATTCTTGCGTGGCTTGCAATAGCGTCACGCTGCGAACACGGTTCGTCATAGGATGTGTTCTTCAGAAGGAAATCGGATGCAACTTATTATCACAGACGCATGGCTTGCCAAGAGCCGCGCGATTCATCTGTCTGGCAGGCGGCTGGTGTTTGTGGGCGTGGTGCTGTCATTTATGTTGACCTTGGTGGCGGCAGGCATTTACCACTGGGTGTTTCTCAAGGGCGCCAAAGAAGGTTGGCCCGTCATCGGGCCGTTCGTGCGACTGCTGGTGAAAGACGAATTCGAGCAGCGCGACCGCTTTATGCGCCAGAACCTTGATGTCATGGCGCAAAAGCTGGGTGAAATGCAGGCCAAGATGACACAGTTAGAGTCTTTGGGTGAGCGTGTTTCTGGCCTGGCGGGTGTGAATCCTGCTGACATCAAGACACTGCCTGGCCGTGGCGGCGTCCTGGTGGGCGGGCAGTCTTTGTCGATGGAGCAATTGCAGGCGACCTTGACTGACTTGGATCGAATGTCGAACCATCGCACCGAGATGTTGACTGTTCTGGAGTCCCGTCTGTTCGACCAAAAAATCCGCAACATGATGGTACCGACCCAAACGCCCGTCACCGATGGCATTTTGGGTTCGGCCTTTGGCTGGCGCATCGACCCCTTCACCAATGGGTCTGCGCTACACACCGGGATGGATTTTCAAGCGGAATCCGGCACGCCTATTTTGGCGGCTGCGGGGGGCGTGGTGGTGGTGAATGAATACAACAGTGGCTATGGCAACGTGGTGGAAATCGATCACGGAAATGATCTCTTGACACGCTATGCGCATGCTTCTGCGGTGTTTGTCAAAAAGGGAGATTTGATCAAACGCGGCCAAAAGATAGCGGCTGTGGGAACCACCGGGCGCTCAACCGGTGCGCATTTGCATTTCGAAGTGCTGGTGCAGGGTGTCCCGCAAGACCCGCAAAAGTTTTTGTCTGCTGGCAGCAACCTGGCGACGGCGGTGGCCGCAAAAGGGAATTCGGTCAAAAAGTAAGGTCTGGTGCGACCTTCCGTCGCGAATGTAAAATGGAAGGTTGCGGGAAATCCGCGCGAAACTCTGCAAGCCAATGCGCTTGAGACACTACTTGAGTTTTGTGCGGGCAACCCCATTTCCCTTTGACTAAATAAAGGATTGCACCGTTTTGGTGGCCCAGGTGGGCTGCTTGCGCGGTCTTGCATTCATGGCCACCAATTTCCTGACAAAAATATTCGGCAGTCGCAATGACCGTCTTCTCAAGCAGTACCGCAGCACGGTCACTCGCATCAACGGCATGGAGGACGGGCTTGAGAAATTGAGCGACGACGCACTGAAGGCCAAAACGCAAGAGTTTCGTGATCGCGTCACCAACGGCGAGACGCTCGATGCCCTGTTGCCCGAAGCCTTCGCCGTGGTGCGCGAAGGTTCCAAGCGCGTGATGAAAATGCGCCATTTCGATGTGCAGTTGTTGGGTGGCATGTCGTTGCACAACGGCAAAATCTCAGAGATGGGCACGGGCGAGGGCAAAACTTTGACGGCCACGCTGCCGGTTTACTTGAATGCGTTGTCTGGCAAGGGCGTACATGTCGTCACCGTGAATGATTACCTGGCCAATCGAGATGCGCAGTGGATGGGCAAGCTCTACAACTTCTTGGGTATGTCGGTCGGTATTAACCTGCCGCAAATGCCGCGCGAGGAAAAGCAGGTCGCTTACCGCGCTGACATCACCTATGGCACGAACAACGAATACGGCTTTGACTACCTGCGTGACAACATGGTCTACGAGGTGGCAGATCGGGTACAACGTGGGCTGAACTACGCCATCGTCGATGAGGTGGATTCGATCCTGATCGACGAAGCCCGCACGCCGCTGATCATCAGCGGGCAGGCCGAAGACCACACCAGTCTGTATGTGGCCATCAACAAGATCGTGCCGATGCTGACTCGCCAAGAGGGCGAGGCAGACCCGCGCACGGGCGAGGGCGTGACCAAGCCCGGTGACTTCACGCTGGATGAAAAGTCACAGCAGGTGTTTTTGACCGAGCAGGGCCACGAAAGCGCAGAGAAGATTCTGTTTGGCCTGAACCTCATCCCTGAAGGTGCAACGCTGTACGACCCGGCCAACATCACGCTGATGCATCATCTGTATGCGGCGCTGCGGGCCAACCACCTCTACCATCGCGACCAGCATTACGTAGTTCAGGAAGGTGAGATCGTCATCGTCGATGAATTCACCGGGCGTTTGATGACCGGACGACGCTGGAGCGATGGCTTGCACCAAGCGGTCGAGGCCAAAGAAGGTGTGAGCATCCAGCCCGAGAATCAAACCCTGGCATCGATCACCTTCCAAAATTATTTCCGCCTTTACGCCAAGCTGGCGGGCATGACGGGCACGGCCGACACCGAGGCTTACGAGTTCCAAGAAATTTATGGGCTGGAGACGGTGGTTATGCCGCACAACCGCCCCAACAAGCGTGAAGACCAGCTGGACCGCGTGTACAAAACCACGCGCGAAAAATACGAAGCGGCGATCAAGGACATTCAAGAATGCTACGAGCGCGGCCAGCCGGTTTTGGTGGGCACGACGTCGATTGAAAATTCAGAAATCATCGCCAAGCTGCTGGAGGCTGAAAAGTTGCCACATCAGGTGTTGAACGCCAAGCAGCACGCGCGCGAGGCCGACATTGTGGCCCAGGCGGGCCGCACCAAAATGATCACGATTGCCACCAACATGGCAGGCCGCGGTACCGACATTGTGCTGGGTGGCAACATGGAGAAGGTCGTCACGGCGATTGAGACGGATGAAGCGCTCGACGCGGCAACCCGGGACAGCCAAGTCAGGGCGGCGCGGGCGCAGTGGACAAAGGATCACGAGCAGGTGACCTCATTGGGCGGCCTGCGCATCATCGCGACCGAACGGCATGAGTCGCGTCGCATTGACAACCAGCTGCGCGGCCGCTCAGGCCGCCAGGGCGACCCTGGCTCGTCGCGCTTCTACTTAAGCCTGGACGATTCACTGATGCGCATCTTCGCGGGCGAGCGCGTGAAAGCCATCATGGACCGGCTCAAAATGCCCGATGGCGAGGCGATTGAAGCGGGGATGGTCACGCGTAGCATCGAGAGTGCGCAGCGCAAAGTCGAAGCGCGCAACTTTGACATGCGCAAGCAGTTGCTGGAGTACGACGACGTGTCCAACGACCAGCGCAAGGTCATCTACCAGCAGCGCAACGAGATTCTGGACGCAACCGATCTCACCGCGCAAATTACGTCGCTGCGCGAAGGCTGCTTTACCGATCTGGTGCGTCAATATGTGCCCGTCGAATCCGTCGAAGAGCAGTGGGACATTGCGGGGTTGGACAAAGTGCTGGCTGAAGAGTGGCAGCTTGAGACCTCTGTCCAGGCGTTGGTGCAGGCGGCTGATGCGATTACGGATGAAGAAATTCTGGAGCACGTCAAGAAGTGCGCGAACGATGCCTTTGCGGCCAAAGTGGAGCAAGTGGGGGCCGCCAACTTCCTACAGTTTGAGCGCATGGTACTGCTGCAAAGTATGGACACGAATTGGCGCGAACACTTGAGCTCGCTGGACTACCTGCGCAAGGGCATTCACCTGCGCGGTTACGCGCAAAAGCAGCCCAAGCAGGAGTACAAGCGCGAGGCGTTTGAGCTGTTTGGCCAACTGCTGGATTCGGTGAAAAACGAGATCACCAAAACACTGATGACGGTTAAAGTGCAATCGGGCGAGCAGTTGGAGCAAGCGGCGGGCGAGATCGAAAGCCGGGGCGAAAACATTGCGAATGTCACCTACACCGCGCCAACCGAGACGGGCGAAGCGGTTGAGGTGCTTGACGAAGAAACCGTGCGTAAACGTGAAGCCATGCCCGGCTCGGATGTACCCCGCGTGGGCCGCAACGAGCCTTGCCCCTGCGGCAGTGGCAAAAAATACAAACAGTGCCACGGCAAATTGGCCTGAAAGTTAGCCTGAAAGGACTTCCGTCATGCCCGTCAACCTGCCACCGCCTGACGCTTCTCAGCTCTTTCCCATCGCAGGTGTGCGCATTGGCGTGACTGAAGCGGGCGTGCGCAAAGCTAATCGCAAAGACTTGACCGTGGTGCTTATCGACGAAGGGGCGTCAGTCAGCGGCGTGTTCACACAAAACCGTTTTTGCGCCGCGCCAGTGCAGATTTGCCGCGAGCACCTCGCGTCCAAAACCGGCATCCGCGCGATGCTGATCAATACGGGCAATGCCAATGCGGGCACCGGGCAAGACGGCCTCGCGCGTGCACGCAGCACCTGCGCGGCGCTGGGCAAGCTGCTGGGTGTATCGAGTGCTGCGATTCTTCCGTTTTCAACCGGCGTGATCATGGAGTCGCTGCCCAATGACCGTATCGAGGCCGGGCTGCCGTCCGCCATCGCCGATGCCAAAAACGACAACTGGCTGAAAGCCGCTCACGGCATCATGACCACCGACACCGTGCCCAAAGCCTTTGGCGCGCAGGTGACGATGGGTGGTGGAGTCGGTGCAAACGGCGCTGGGAGCGCCGTCGTCAGCATCACCGGCATCAGCAAAGGCGCGGGCATGATTCGGCCCAATATGGCGACGATGCTGGGCTTCATGGCGACCGATGCTAGGGTCAGCCAGTCCGTCATGCACCAATTGGCACATGAGCTGGCTGAAGGCTCGTTCAACCGCGTCACCGTCGATGGTGACACGTCCACCAACGACTCGTTCGTTGTGATCGCCAGCAACAAAGCCACGCACGCGCCGATTGAGTCGTTGGACAGCGCCGATGGTCATGTTTTGCGGGCGGCGATGATGGGTGTTGCCAAAAAATTGGCGCAGGCGATTGTTCGTGATGGTGAAGGTGCCACCAAATTCATCACGGTTCAAGTCGAAGGTGGCAAAACCCAGCAAGAATGCCGCAAAGTCGCTTATGCGATTGCGCATTCGCCGCTGGTCAAAACCGCCTTCTTCGCCAGCGACCCGAACCTGGGCCGCATTTTGGCGGCGGTGGGCTATGCAGGCATTGATGATCTGGATCAAAGCGGCATCGACCTGTTTTTGGACGATGTGCACGTGGCGATCAAAGGTGGCCGCAATCCGCTCTACCGCGAAGAAGACGGCCAACGCGTGATGAAGCAAAGCGAGATCACGGTGCGTGTGGGCTTGGGGCGTGGCACGGCGGTGGACACGGTTTGGACTTGCGACTTCAGCCATGATTACGTAACGATCAACGCGGATTACCGTTCCTGAAGTCCATCTCATGAACGTCAATTTCGAACATCTGCTGCAGCGCGCCGAGCAGCTCATCAGCCGCATTGAATCCATCCTGCCGCAGCCGCTCACTGCGCCGGACTGGTCATCTTCCAACGCCTACCGCTATCGCAAACGCAGCACTGGCCACGGCACGTTGGAACCCGTGCGGCACATCGGTGCGATGCGCTTGGACGATTTAAAGGAAATCTCGCCGCAAAAGGACAAAATTCAGCGCAACACCTTGCAGTTTGTCGAAGGCAAACCCGCCAACAACGTGCTGCTCACGGGTGCGCGTGGCACCGGCAAGTCGTCGCTCATCAAGGCTTGCCTGAGTGAATATGCGCCGCGCGGTTTGCGTCTGATCGAGGTGGACAAGGCGGACTTGGTGGACTTGCCCGACATTGTGGACGTGGTGTCGGATCGGCCTGAGAAATTCATTGTGTTTTGCGACGACTTGAGCTTTGAAGAGGGTGAGCCGGGCTACAAGGCGCTCAAGTCGATTCTGGATGGCTCGGTCGCCGCAACATCCTCCAACGTCTTGATTTACGCCACCAGCAACCGCCGCCATCTGCTGCCCGAATACATGAAAGAGAACTTGAGCTACACCCACACCGAGGACGGTGAAGTGCATCCGGGCGAGGTGATTGAGGAGAAAATTTCGCTGTCAGAACGCTTCGGTCTGTGGGTCAGCTTCTACCCGTTCACACAAGACGAATACCTGGTGATCGTCGCTCAATGGCTGTCGTCCTTCGGGGTGGATGCGAAGGCTATCGCCGCCGCGCGACCCGAAGCGTTGGTGTGGGCGCTGGAGCGGGCCTCGCGCAGCGGGCGCGTGGCCTGGCAGTTTGCCCGCGATTACGCCGGGCGACACTTTGCGCCTGCTTGAACGCAGGTTTTAGAAAAATGGCACAGCCGATGGTGGTTGATGGCGCACTGCCGCGCGCAGGCGGCGCAGACCGCAAGATCGTTGAAGTCGCAGTCGGCGTGTTGATCCAACCCAACGGCGACTTTCTGCTCACGTCCCGCCCACCGGGCAAGGTCTTTGAAGGCTATTGGGAGTTCCCCGGCGGCAAGTTAGAGGCGGGTGAAACTGTTCACCAAGCCTTAACGCGCGAACTGCATGAAGAGCTTGGTATCGATATTGCAGCAAGCGAAGCTTGGAAGACTGAAGTGATCGATTACCCCCACGCCCTCGTGCGACTGAATTTTTGCAAAGTGTTTGCCTGGACGGGCGAGCTGCAGATGAAAGAAGACCAGCAGTTTTGTTGGCAACGCCTGCCAGTGAGCGTGTCTCCGGTTTTGCCGGGGACTGTTCCGGTTTTGAAGTGGTTTGCGCAAGAGCAGGGCTTTCATGCAGCAACGCACACAGACGCAGAGGCAACCTGAGTTAGAAACATATATGCTATAATATATATAGCTTTCTGTGCATGTTATTCGAGAGCTAGAGCGGCATTTTATTCATAATTCTGGGAAAAACACAGTTTTGACAGTAAAAATTAACCTTTGAGTTAATTTTTATAAAAACGTTACCACTATTGTAGTAAGTTCTGATTGTCGCTCAATGGATCATCCAGCGGTGGCTCAGCGGCCAGCTTGAAGCTCTCGCTGGCCCAGGCACCCAGGTCGATGCCTTTACAGCGCTCACTGCAAAACGGTCGGAATGCGTTGGTGCTGCTGTAAACGCTGTCGCCGCCGCAGGTGGGGCAGACGACTATTTTTGTCTTGGCGCTTGTTTTGGCCGGTTCCATCTCAGGAGCACAGCGTGAGGTCAAAAGCGCAGTCTTGTGCGGCAGGGTGCAGGTGGTCGTCGGGGCCTTGGCGCATCAGGCGAATCGACACCATTAGCCGATTACCGCTGATCTCGGGCACGACGCCGACAGCCGGGTCGATGGCCAGGCGCAGCAGCTGGAAAGTTCGGCCCTGCGGCAGGTTTTGCTGATACTGGCCACCCACAGCCATCACCTTTTGCGCCATGCCGGACTCGCGCAGTAACCTTAACAGCATGCCCACTGAGTCGCCCAATGGCCCCAGCGTGGAGACCCAGCGCAACAGGTCGCCCCGACGCTTTTCCACTGGCTCGTGCTGCCAGGCGTAGTAGGCGGGCAGATCAAACTCGCAGGTACCACCGGGAATGCCCACGCGGCTTCGAATGCTCATCAGCCAGTCGTTTTCAGTCAGGCTGTGGCCGGCCTTGCCGAGCTGGGCATTGAGCGCTGCAAACTTGTGATCCAGATCGAACACCACATCGTCCAGCACATGCTGGGCAATCGCGGGGTTGCCCCGGTAGCTGTTCAAAACCTGCTTTTGCCGTTCCAGGTCTTTGAGCACGTCAGACTTCAAGTCAGCGCGTGCCGCCACGTCCATGATCTCAAACACCGTGGACAGGGCAAAGTGGTGGTCCAGCGCAGAATCTCGCGACACCAGCGTGCCCAGTCGGCTGCACAGGTGCTCGAGGCGCAAGTACGTCCGGATGCGTTCGTTGAAGGGATATTCGTAAAGGATCATGCAAAAAAGGTTATGCGAGCTACATCGTGCTACTTAGATGATAGCCCGAGCCGTCGCCAAAACTCAGTAACTTCCAATTCCAATTGAGTCAAATTGATCAGGTCATTGCAGATCACTGCGTCGCTGGCCCGCAGGCGCTGCGCGCGCGTCGCCTGGGTGTGGATGATGCCTTGCACAGCTTCGCGGGTCATCGCGCTGCCCGCCATTGCGCTTCGCGCCACTACGCGGTCAATCTGGCGCTCCTGCGGGCAGTCGATGACCAGCACCCGATGCAGCCGTTGCCGCCAGTGGCTTGATTCCACCAGGAGCGGAATGTCAAACACCAGGCAGCGGCTACCAGCGCGCGTGGCCGCATCCGACTGGCGGGCAATCTCCTGGCCCACCAGCGGGTGCACGATGGCCTCTAAACGCTTGCGCGCCATGGCATCTGCGTAGATCAGGCTGCGCATTTTGTCCCGGTCTAAAGCACCTTGCGCGTTGATGAAGTCTGCGCCGAATTCAGCCGCAAGGGGTGCGATGGCTGCGCCGTGGGGTGCGGTGACACCGCGTGAGATCGCATCGGCATCAATCACCGCCGCGCCGAGTTGGGTGAAGAAGTGGGCCACGGTGCTCTTGCCGCTGCCAATGCCGCCCGTCAGCCCAAGACGAAGCGCAGCCTTCAGATCCGCCATCACCATCAAAGCCCGATGAAGCTCAGAATAGTTTGTGGACCGAAGAACATCGCGGTCAACCCGGCACCCGCCAAAAACGGCCCAAACGGAATGTACCCACCCTCGCGCAGGCCAGAGCTGAACTTCATGGCGATGCCGACCACTGCGCCGATGACCGAGGCCATCAAGATCATCGGGATCAACGCGGGCCAGCCAAACCACGCCCCGAGCGCCGCAAACAGCTTGAAGTCGCCATAGCCCATGCCTTCTTTGCCGGTGATCAGTTTGAACGCCCAGTAGATGCTCCAGAGCGACAAATAGCCCGCCACAGCACCCCACAGGGCGACCGGCAAGGGCACCGCAGTGAGTTTGAGCGTGGCCGCGATCAAACCGCCCCACAGCAGCGGCAGGGTGATGTCGTCGGGCAAAAACGTGGTGTCCCAATCGATCATCGCCAGCGCCACAATCGCCGCTGAAAAGGCGCACCAAGCCAGTGCCGTAGTGCTGAAGCCCCACTTCCACGCACACCAGCCAAACAGGGCACCCGTGACCAGCTCAACCGCCGGATAGCGTGGGCTGATTTTGGTGCCGCAGTTCGAGCACTTACCGCGCAAAAAGAGGTAGCTTGCGACGGGGATATTTTCAAACCAGCGGATTTGGTGCCCGCACTGCTGGCAGCGCGAGCGCGGCACCATGAGGTTGAATGGGATCGTGTTCGCGGTGGGCGTGGCCTCAAGGCGGGCTGCGGCTGTTGGCGATTCGCCCGCATTGGCCGCAGTCATCTGCGCATATTCAGCCGCCCACTGGTTCTCCATCATCTTGGGCAGGCGGTAGATCACCACGTTCAAAAAACTGCCCACCAACAGGCCCAGCAAGCCCAGCAGGCCTACATCCAGCAAGCCAATACTCAACCACTCTGCCCCGAGCATCAAACAACCTGGCCCAGCTTGAAGATCGGCAGGTACATGGCCACCACAATGCCACCGATGATGGTGCCCAGAATCACGATGATGATGGGCTCCATCAGGCTGGAGATGCCCGCCACCATGTCGTCAACTTCAGCCTCGTAAAAGTCGGCGGCCTTGCCCAGCATGTGGTCGATGGAGCCGGACTCCTCACCGATCGAGCACATCTGCAACACCATCGAAGGGAACAGGTTCACATTGGTCATCGCCACCGTGAGTCCCGTACCGGTTGAGACTTCATGCTGAATCTTCAACGTGGCGGCGGTGAAGACGGAGTTGCCCGCCGCACCGCCCACCGAATCAAGCGCCTCCACCAGCGGCACACCCGCTGCAAACATGGTGGACAAAGTTCGCGTCCAGCGCGCGATGCAGGATTTTTCAACCAGCGTCCCGAAGATCGGCAGCTTGAGCATGACGCGGTCCATGAACATCTGCACCTTCTCGTTGCGCTGCCAGGCTTGCATGAAGAAGTAAAAGCCGCCAAACAGGCCGCCAAAAATCAGGTACCAGTATTTGACGAAAAACTCGCTCATGGCAATCACCACGAGGGTGGGCATGGGCAGCTCGCCGCCGAAGTTGCTGAACACTTCCTTGAACGCTGGGATTACGAAAATCATGATCACCGCAACCACGACGAAGGCCACCACCAGCACGCTGATCGGGTACATCAGAGCCGATTTAATTTTGGACTTGATCGCCTCGGTCTTCTCCATGTACACGGCCAGGCGATCCAACAGTTGATCCAGAATACCGGCTGATTCGCCTGCTTCCACCAGGTTGCAATAAAGATTGTCAAAGTACAGCGGGAACTTGCGAAACGCGACGCTGAGTGACGTACCCGTCTCCACATCGGTGCGGATGTCGTTCAGAAGCTTGGTGACGCGGGGGTTGGGGTTGCCCCGGCCCACAATGTCAAACGCTTGCAACAGCGGCACGCCAGCCTTCATCATGGTGGCCAACTGGCGGGTGAAGATCGCCAGGTCTTTGGGCCTGATCGCTGAACCCGCGCTCATCCGCCGCTTTTTGATCTTGGTCGGCGTGATGCCTTGGCGGCGCAACATGGATTGCACCTGGTTCTCGCCCGACGCGCGGGTTTCGCCACGCACCTGTTTGCCGTTGCGGTCTTTGCCTTCCCATTCAAAGACAAACTCTTTGATGCTCTTTGTGTTTTTTGCGCTTGCAGTTGCCATAGGCTCCTCTGGATTTCTTATGGGGCTGGTTTCAAAAATACT
>JANNFW010000059.1:0-2889 GCA_031380235.1 Rhodoferax sp.
GGCTGCGATGCCATAAACATAGTGATCGGGTCGAACCAATGCCGCCACACACTGCTGCCGTTGGAACCACTGGCTCACCACTTCATCAGCCTCTTGCAACGCACCCGACGGCGCCGCTCCACTGATACGCACTTCACGCAGTTGCAATTGCTGTGCGGCTTCTCGCGCGATCTCTGCCGGCTCCGAACCTGCAAGGGGCGTGATCGAGCCGCAATGCACCAACCGCCAGCCGCTGCCGGTGATCGCATCCAACCGGAGCCTTGATGCACCCTGCACGATCCATGGCTGGGGAAAAATGGTGCCCCGCGCTGCATGCGGCACGTGGGACAACACGCCATCCTGCAAGGCCGGTTGCACGTCCTGCCGGGGCACCGATTTCACAATGCCGTCGCACTGCGCCAGCAGATTCGCATCACGGGCCCGCGCCTTGCTCACATCACGCTCGCCAATCAATTGGCCTATTGCCTTGATACGCTGGGTCAATTCAGCCACGTGGGCTTTGCGCTCGATGCCATAGCTGTCGAGCAGGTCTGGCGTTGCGTTACCACGCAGCACGGTGGTCAATTTCCAGCTCAGATTGGCAGCATCGCGAATGCCCTGGCACATGCCCTGTCCGAGAAATGGCGGTTGCTGATGGGCAGCATCACCGGCCACAAAAACGCGGCCTGCACGCCAGCGGTCTGCCACCAGGGCATGAAAGCGGTAACTCGCCTGCCGCCACAGCGTACCGTCTGCAGGTGTGATCCAACGTGAGAGCAGCTTCCAAGTGCCTTCTGGCGTTGCCACATCTTTGGGATCCTCTGCAGCGTTGATCGCTATTTCCCAGCGGCGATGGTTCTTGGGCCCGATCAGAAAGGTGCAAGGGCGCTGAGGCTCACAATACTGAACGCTGGTTTGCGGCAGCTTGCACAGGCCTTGCTCATTGAGCAGCACATCGACCACCAGCCAAGCCTGATCGAAGCCCAAATCCTGCAAGTCGATGCCCACTGCATTTCGAACCGGGCTGGTTGCGCCATCGCAGGCCACAACATAGCGGGCTCTCACCTGGGTCCGCACGAGGCTATCGCCCAAACCGCCACCCTGATTTTTCAGATTCAAAGTCACGCTGTCTGCGTCCTGCATGAGGCCGGTGAACTCGCAGCCCAACGCGACATCTACCGTGGCGAGGCTTTTCACATGGGCGCGCAGAATCCGCTCCACCGGGGGCTGTGTGAACACCAGTGATGGCACATAGCCCAAGGGGTAAGGCGGCTCGACCGTGGTGAAGCGTTTGATCAACTGGCCGTCAACACCAAAAAACTCAGAGGGTGTAAACGGTTCAGTGAAAGCCAGAACCTGATCTTCAATGCCCAATTGCTGAAACACCCGCATGATTTCATGGTCCAGTGCAAACGCCCTGGGCAACTCGTACACATCATGCGACTTGTCGCAGACGAACACCGACAGGCCCTGCCCACCCAGCAATGCAGCTGCCACAGCACCTGCCGGGCCAAAGCCCACAATGGCAACGTCGTACAGCTTGTCGCTGGCTTGAGTCATCGGAATGTGCGGTGAAGGCACATTCAAGCCGCCTCGTCTTGAATCGGGTTGGACAGCAAGCCTATGCGCTCAATGTCAATGTCAATCGTGTCGCCGTGCTTCATCCACACCGGGGGGGTGCGCGCTTGCCCGACGCCCGCAGGTGTGCCCATGGCGATCACGTCGCCTGGCTCCAGCGTCAGGCACTCGGTCAGCAATGCGATGGTTTCAGCGACATCCCAAATCATGTCGGCGGTATTGGCGCTTTGCATGACTTGGCCATTCAGGCGACTTTGAATCTTCAGGCCCACTGCCCCCGGCGGCAGTTCATCGGCAGTCACCAACATCGGGCCAAAGCCACCTGTGCCGTCAAAGTTTTTGCCAATCGTCCACTGCGGCGTTTTCTTTTGATAGTCGCGCACCGACATGTCATTGAAACAACTGTAGCCAAACACGCAATCCAGCGCATTGGCCTGCGTCAAATGGCGCGCCTTTTTGCCGATGATGACGGCCAACTCCGCCTCGTAATCAAAACGTTCGGACACTCGTGGGCGAATGCCGGCTTCGCCGTGGGCGATCAGGGACGTCGCACCGCGAAAGAAGAACCACGGGTAGTCTGGCTTGTCGCGACCGCCTTCCTTGGCGTGGTCAAAATAGTTCAGGCCCAGACAGACAATCTTGCCGGGTCGTGCGACAGGTGCGGCGTACTCAAGGCCCTCAAGCGGAATGCGGGCAGCATTGGATGCCACAGCAGCGTTGGCAGCAGCCTGCAAATCAATACCCTGCCAAAGTGCTGCACCCAAATCGGCTGGAACCTGGGGTTGCGCCAGATTCAGATCGATGACCGCGTCGCCCGTGATCACGCCAAGCCGTGTGGTGTCGTGCTGGCGGAAACTTGCAAATTTCATGAAAACTCCAATGGATAGTGGCAACAAATCAACAGATGATCAGGATGGCAGTGCTGCAGCAAATGAAATCTGCCGCTGAGCCTCTTTCAGCCGCTGTGAAGGTGGGGGCGAAATGCCCCACTGGTCAACACGCCCGGCGGGCCATTTCCAGTCTTCGGGGCCGCGCGCGACGTAGCTTTCATCAACCTGCTCGACGTCGGCGGTGTATTCAATGACGAAGCCTGCCGGGCCAATAAAGTAGTTGAATGTGTTGTCGCCCGGGCCATGCCTTCCCGGTCCCCATTCAATGCCGTAGCCCGCGTCTTTCATTCGCCCGCCGCCACGCATCACCGACTCCAGGCCCGGCATGACGAAGGCGATGTGGTTCAGGCAGTCGTTGTCGGCATCGGCCAAAGCGATGCTGTGGTGGTCACCGCTGGGCCGCGTGGGAATGCGGACAAACGCCATGATGCGGGTTCGGTCT
>JANNFW010000136.1:0-2254 GCA_031380235.1 Rhodoferax sp.
TTCAACAACGCGGCGGTGTTTGACATGGCGCCCTTGCTTGAAAGTACGGAGGCCAGTTACGACAAGCTGTTTGGTGTCAATGTGAAAGCGATGTTTTTTGTCATGCAGAAAACGCTAGCGCGTATGGTGGCTAAGGGCGCGCAAGGGGCTTCGGTGATCAATATGTCTTCTCAGGCAGGCCGGCGGGGCGAGGCGCTGGTATCGCACTACTGCGCAAGTAAGGCGGCTGTGATCAGCTATACACAGAGCGCCGCGTTGGCCATGGCCCCTTACAAAATCCGCGTTAACTCCATCTCGCCCGGCGTCGTGGATACACCCATGTGGGCGGGCGTCGATGCGCTGTTCGCCAAATATGAAAATTTACCCATCGGTGAAAAAAAGCGGCGAGTAGGTTTGGCGGTGCCACTGGGCTACATGGGTGATCCGAACGACATCGCCGGTGCGGCGGTGTTTTTAGCCAGTGATGACGCCTCCTACATCACCGCGCAGACGCTGAACGTCGATGGTGGCAGTGTGATGAGTTAACCTTCGACGCCATGCCCGCTCGCCACCGCATCCTTCCGCGCCAGCTCGCACCCGAGCTTGAGCGCGACTATCTGCGCAGCCCGGCTTTGGGTTACGAGTCGGCGGAAGAGGCGGGCATGATCCGCTGCCTCGCCCATGGCTATCCCACTCCCCTGGCGCGCTGGCACTATCACGACGAGTATGAGCTGCATTTGATCGTAGCCTCCAGTGGCAAGGCCTTCGTGGGCGACTACATTGGCACCTTTCAGCCTGGCCATCTGGTGCTGACCGGCCCGCGATTGCCGCACAACTGGATAACACTGGACTTGCCCGAAGGCGGCTATCCCCAACGCGATTTGGTCATCCAGTTTCAGTATGAGCCGCTGGCCAAAGCGGCCGAGCACATCCGCGAGCTGGAAGAAGTTTTACCCTTGCTGGCCAGAGCCCGCAATGGCATTGAGTTCTTCGGCCTGTCAGACCAGGCAACGGAATCCTGGCACAAGATCAAGCAGGCCAAAGGGCTGGAGCGCTTTGCCGCTTTCACCACCTTCATGTGCCAATTGGCTCGCTGGAGCGATTACAAGCTACTCTCGCACGCACAACTCCAGAGTGTTGACGACGATGCGCAGCTCAACCAGATTGAAAGCATTGTCAGCCGCATCACCGAAGACTTGACTCAGCAACTCTCTGCTGCTGATCTGGCGGCTGAACTTGAGATGACCGAAAGTGGCTTCTCACGCTTCTTTCGACGCGCGACCGGCAATACCTTCACAGATTTTGTGAACCAGGTGCGCGTTAACCGAGCCTGTCAGTTGCTGATGGAGTCAGACCGCTACATCACGCATATTTGCTATGAGGTCGGCTTCAACAATGTGGCCAATTTCAACCGCCGCTTCTTGAACGTGAAGGGCATGACGCCGAGCGAGTTTCGCAAGCAGGTGGACTCGCGGTTTGGCGTGCGCCAATGAACGGCTAGGTTTTTGCAAGTGCGTGCTTGGCAAGCGACTCGGCGACTTTGATGCCATCCACTCCAGCTGACAAAATACCGCCCGCGTAGCTTGCACCTTCGCCCACCGGGTACGGGCCCGCCACGCTCGGGCTCTGAAATCATCGCCACGGGTGATGGGCAGCGGCAGGATCAGATCCATTTGAATGCCGATTTCATCACGCGCCGCAAATAGGGCGGTACTTCGCCTGCTGAAAACAGGGTTGTGGCCAATGAGAACTGCGAACGCACCACCGCCTTCTCGTGGCTGAAGGCCTTGAATCCATAGTGGCCATGGGCGTTGCCCAACCCCGAATTGTTGACACCGCCAAACGGTAGCCGACCATGCAAAAAATGCACCAGCGCATGGTTGATACAGGCGCCGCCTGACGCCGTCTGTTGCAGCACGCGCTGGATGTGTTCATCCGTCTGGCTGTAGATGTACAACGCCAATGGCTTGGGCGCGGCATTGATTTTTGCAATCACATCATCCAGGCTGGTGAAGGCAATCACGGGTAGCAGAGGGCCAAAAATTTCTTCGTCCATGACGCGGGCATCGGCCGGAATGCTGTCCAGCAGCGTGGGCGCGACAAAACAGCCTGAGTCCGACACGCCACCGCCCACCAGTACCCGTGCGCCACGGGCAGTGGCATCTTCGAGCAGGCCCTTCACTCGGGAGGTGTGGCGCGCATTCACGATATGGGCCAAGTGCGGGCTCTTTTGCTGCTCCTCAAACGACTTGCCATAAGCCTTTTCAAGGATGGC
>JANNFW010000204.1:0-4404 GCA_031380235.1 Rhodoferax sp.
GAGCTGCCCGTGCGTGGCACGAACTGCGCCTTTTTTACCCACAATTTTCCCACTCCCAATTGCGCTATATAAATAATAGCTTCTTGTGCATGTTATTCGAGAGCTAGGAGGCGATTTGGCTTATATTTCTGAACAAACGTCGGTTTAGCGTTTAATTTGACTACATTTGTGGTAAAGTAGGCCGCATGATCAACTATTGCGGCCTCGTCGTTTTAGCGCCGCACGGGTCATGATGAAACGATAGACTGACAGCCCAGGAGTCTGCCCATGACACGATCTCTCCCACCCACGCTGGCGCGATTTGCCACAACTTTCGCAATCACAATGGCGTGTCCGGTGTGGTTCGCGGCCTGCTCCAAAGCGCCCGAAGCGGCGGTACCCGTGGCTGTCATCGGCAAACCAGTGACTGTCGCCACTGCTGCGCCAGCCGCTGTCCACTGGGTCAAGCCCGAGGGTGCCAGTCTTGATGCCATTTTTGCCAAGGCCAAAGCGGACAACAAGCCTGTGCTCCTCTACTGGGGCGCCGTGTGGTGCCCGCCGTGCAACCAGATCAAGGCGACCGTTTTCAACCGGCCCGACTTTATCGAAAAGAGCCACGCGTTTGTGCCGGTTTACCTGGATGGCGATACACCCGGAGCGCAGAAACTGGGCACACAGTTCAAGACGCGCGGTTATCCGACGACCATCCTTTTCAAGCCAGACGGCACGGAGTTGACTCGCCTGCCCGGTGAGGTCGACGCGGCCCAATTTATGCAATTGCTGTCGCTGGGCATGGCGTCTGCGCAAGGCATCAAGGAGACGCTGGCTGCGGCGATTGCCGGCTCTGGCAATACCGGGCCTGCACTTTCAGCCGATGCTTGGCGCTTGCTGGCGTTTTATTCCTGGGACACCGATGAAGCCCAACTCGTCCCCAAAAAAGAGCTTGCCGGCACCGTCCTGCAATTGGCGCAAAAGTGCCCACCGCAATTTCAGGAAGCTGCCTCCCGCTTGACATTGAAGGCCGCCGCCATCGCCGCGCAGGACAAAGCGCCAGGGCCAGACAAGGCCCATGCCCTGGCCATCGCGCAAAGCGTGTTGGCCGATGCTGCTCGCTCGCGTGACCACGTTGACATCGTGACCTACTACGCCAACGACATCGTGGGTGCGATCACAACCGGGGGCAGCCCGGAGCGCACCGCGCTGCTGTCCACTTGGAACACCGCGCTGGATCGTCTGGCCGGCGACGCAACGTTGTCCAAAGCAGACCAGCTGAATGCCGTGCAAGCCAAGGTGACGCTGACTGAAATCGACCTGCCCGCAGGCTCCAAGCCCCGCCGGGACTCGGCTCTTGTCGCCATGGCCGGTGAGGCCGCGGTCAAAGCCGACAAAACCACCACCGACAAATACGAGCGCCAAGCCGTCATCCCGTCTGCCGCCCACCTGCTCAGTGATGTCGGCCTGATCGACGAGTCCGATGCCATGCTGCAAGCCGAGCTGCCCAAAGCCGTCTCACCTTACTATCACATGCTGGTGCTCGCATCGAACGCCAAAAAGCGCGGCGACATCGCGGCCTCACTGAATTGGTCTGAAAAGCCTACACGGGCTCCGTCGGCCCCGCCACCCGATTGCAATGGGGCAGCGGCTACGTCGCCAAACTGGTGGAGTTGTCCCCCAAAGACAGCGCCCGCATCGAGAAAGCGGCTGCCCAAGTCATCAGCGAACTGGATGCCGCACCCGAAACCTTCTACGAGCGCAACCGCCGCAGCCTTGAAAAAATGGCCAAACAGCTCGACACCTGGAGCCAAAAAAATCAACAAACCCCCGTGCTGAAGAAGCTGACCGTGCAACTTGATGCGGTGTGCGCCAAGTTGCCTGTAAAGGACAGTGCGCGCGATGCATGTGGCAACGTGTTCACGCAAGCGGGGAAGAAGGCTTGAGCGACGCGCAGGGCATCTATTTGAAAACTGATTCGACGTGCCCAGTCCACCCCTTGAGGCATTCCTTCCAAATACCCGGTTGGCATGATGTTTCGCTGGCGCGCTGTAGTGCGAACACGCGCTCTCTCGGAATCTTGACGTTGCCGTAGGCTGCAAAGTCGGTCGACGAGTCTCCGTAGGCGTATTCAAGTGTCCAACCACGCGCCTGGTATTCGCGTAATACGCGCGTTTTGAACTTGGCGTGATCCCTGTCGTCTTCTTCGGTCTCCTGAACGTGGATGGCGCTGTCAGGGAACCCGTTTCTTTTCAACCAGCCGGGTATGCGCCCGCGAAACCCCTTGACGCGGGCGCTGAGGTAGACAATTCTGTACCCCTTGTCCGCAAAGGCTTGAACCACTTGGGCGGCGTCTGGCCGGACGCCGATGACGTCCATCACGTCGGGCGTTAGCGTGCCGTCAATGTCAAACACCACAGCTTTGGATTGGATTGCGCTTGCAGTGGGCACCTCCGCGACGGGCAACACGGCGCAACCGCTGCACGCGATGAGTACCAACATCCCAATTAGATTGCGCATACCAGGCTCCTTCACCTGTGGAAAATAGAAAACTCACTGCACCGCAACCCCCAACTTCTCCATCGTCACCCGGCCAGCCTCGCCGTCGGGGACGAGTTCAGATTGCAGCTGAAACGCCCTCACTGCAGCCTCGGTGTGCGGGCCGAACACACCGTCAATATCCCCAGGGTCAATGCCCTTGGCCTTCAGCGCCTTTTGCAGCTTCTTGATCAGCGCGCCGTGCATGGGTGGAAACGTCAGGCGCAGGATCAGGCCGCTTGGCGGGGTGAATATTGACACAGGCAGCTCGTTGGGGTAGTCAATCAGCGGCACGAGCATGGCCAAATCCCACCGCCTGCCATCCACCTGCTTGTTGCAAACGCCTTCTTTAGCAGAATGGGCTTCGACCGTCGTTCCATCGCCCTGCGAAATCGCCACGTGACCGATGCCACCCGGCGCGGGTTTGCGTATCAGCATCGCGCCTTTCGTGGCCTTGGCCTGACCGATGCTGATGGCGCGCTGGGAGGCTGTGGCATCGCGCGCCCAGGCACCTGAAAAGGCATCGGCTCGGGATGGATCGTCATTGTTGTTGGTGCAACCCAGCACCAGGCCGGTCTGCTGGAACACCAACCACGAGGCAAACTCGGCGCAGTCCCACGGGCCCCGCCAGTTTGCATTGCTCTTGGGGGCAAACGCGCCCAGGATGTAGGTCTCACCCACGTGCTTGTTGGCCAATTTCACCAGGTCATTGTTCGTCGCCATGTTGACTCCCAGGTTTGTTCAGATCGCAAGCTTCAGCGCAGAAGACAGTGCGGCAAAGAGCGAGTTCACAAAAGCGTTGACTGCCGCCTGCGCCGTCGCCTTGATGATGACGGCCAGTGCGGCCGCCTCCGACTCCAGTGCCCTGGCGCTTTCGCGCAGCAACATGCCTGCGGTTTCCTTCGATATCTGCTTCTGCAAGACGCCGTCTGCTATCGCCCGCAACGTCCCTTCGTTCGCCTTCGCGCTCTCGCGCACCCAATCTTCCGCCGCCTTTCCACCGGGCTTTGCCGCAGCGACGCCTGCGCCCAGCGCGTCTGTAAAAATCTTGTCGAAATCAAATGCCATGATGAACTCCCCTTTTCAGACCTAAGACTTTGCGCCACCGCCAAGCTTCTTCGCCTCTTCAGCGACGAAGGCGGCGCGCAGGTGCCGCTCCAGAATGCCGCGTTCGATGTTCAGCACCGTGTCGCTCAGCGCCGATACGTCGGCTGATCGATGATTACTCGTGAACTTCTGCCACGACTCAAGCAGATTGCCAGCCACTGTGGTGCTTTCGGTGTTCGTCGCACGCGCCTGCTCGCGCAGCAGATGCAAGCGAATCAGCGACTCCACGTTGCCATGCACCGTGCCAATCGGCCCTGCCACGGCTGCAGCGCGTTTGTCTGGTGGCGTCGCCATCAAGTCCTGATACAACTTCAGTACCGACTTTGAGATTTCAGTGGTGCGATCAATTGACTCCTTGTCATAGTTGCCCACCCAGTTCACCGCACAAGCGCTCAGCAGCAGCGCGAAAAAGGCAGAAGCAAGCAAACCCAGCGCTCGGGAGCGTGCATGCAAGTATGTTTTCATGGCGTTGTCCCGTTCGGAAGTTGACAAAACTGCGATCAGTGAAACCAGTTTATTCACGAACCCCATTTCGCGCATCCCTAATATTGATGATGTTTTGAAACCCGTTGGATTGATGATTGCTCGCCATGCAATGCGATTCAAGAAGAGTGAATGCTACATGTTAAGTAGCGGTTTGCTTATATAATCCGAATGCGAAGGGACTTCCCACTTCACGGTAACGGCATCTGGTGCCAAGATTGAAGTTGGAACAGTCAATCTTTAACCTTTTGAAGGAGAAGTCCCATGAGCGAGATTACACGAGTTGGCGTTGATTTGGCAAAACGC
>JANNFW010000236.1:0-2635 GCA_031380235.1 Rhodoferax sp.
CCTTGATCGCGCGTTTGCGGGCCGGTGTTGCCATCAAGTACGCCATGATGCTGGTCGGGAGCAGGCCATAGAGCACAAACGTGACGATGGCCCCAAGCACCGTTCCCGTGTCGCTGGTGGCCTCGACCACGGCCATCATCATCGTCACATACAGCCACCCAATTGGAACAATGTACATATACTTAGAACGGAAATGTTGACGATTTCAAGCGAGCACTCGGAGATACTAGGGTTTGTACCAAAAAACACGAGAGGAGACTTTATGAATCAGCATACCCCCGATTTCTGGACGCAATCGGCCCAGCAGTTTCAGCAGACATTTGGCGATGGCATGGCCAAAGCGATGCAGGCATTCCAAGGCATGGGCCTCCCAAGTTCAGCACCCGCAGCGAGCGCACCGCAAATCAGCTTCGCCCCCGAAAAGCTCCAAACCCTGCAACAGCAGTACATGACGGATGCTGCTGCTTTGTGGACGCAAAGCATGCAGGGCTCGCCGACCGCGTTGACGGACAAGCGTTTCAGCGCCCAAGCGTGGACAGAGAACCCGATGGCCGGGATGGCCGCCGCCGTGTACCTGCTCAACGCACGCACGCTGATGGGCCTGGCTGATGCAGTCGTTGCCGATGCCAAAACCCAGTCACGCATCCGCTTTGCCATTGAGCAATGGCTGGCCGCCACGTCGCCCAGCAACTTTTTGGCCTTCAACGTTGATGCACAGAAGAAGGCGATTGAAACCAAGGGCGAAAGCATTGCGCAGGGCATCAAAAACATGATGCACGACCTGGCCCAGGGCCATGTGTCGATGACGGATGAGAGCCAGTTTGAAGTCGGCAAGAACGTGGCGACAACTGAAGGCGCAGTTATTTTTGAGAACGAACTGTTTCAGTTGATCGAGTACAAGCCGCTCACTTCCAAGGTCTTCGAGAAGCCGTTTTTGCTGATTCCGCCGTGCATCAACAAGTTCTACATTTTGGATTTGCAACCCGAGAACTCGCTGATCCGCTACGCAATCGCCCAAGGCCATCGCACCTTCGTCGTGAGCTGGAGGAATCCGGACGCATCAATGGGCACGAAGACGTGGGACGACTACATCGAGCATGCCGCGATCAAGGCGATTGCCGTGGTGCAAGACATCACTGGAGCCAAACTGATCAACGCGTTGGGCTTCTGCGTCGGGGGCACGATCTTGACAACGGCGCTGGCCGTGCTGGCTGCCAAAGGCCAAAAACCGGTGGCCAGCGCCACGCTGCTCACCACACTGCTGGACTTCAAAGACACCGGCATCCTGGATTTATTCATCGACGAGGCCTTCGTTCAATACCGCGAGAAGGAAATGGGGCAGGGCGGCTTGATGAAGGGTGGCGACTTGGCTTCGACGTTCTCGTTCTTGCGGCCCAACGATCTGGTGTGGAACTACGTGGTGGGCAATTACTTGAAGGGCGAAACCCCGCCGCCGTTTGACTTGCTCTACTGGAACAGCGATTCCACCAACCTGCCCGGCCCGTTTTACGCCTGGTACCTTCGCAATACCTATCTTGAAAACAACCTGGTCAAGCCGGGCAAGGCGACGGTGTGCGGCGAAAAGATCGATTTGCGCAAGGTCGATCTGCCGGTCTACATTTACGGCTCGCGTGAAGACCATATCGTGCCGATTGGCGGCGCGTATGGGTCCACCCAGGCGCTGCCGGGCAAAAAGCGGTTTGTCATGGGCGCTTCGGGCCACATTGCCGGTGTGATCAACCCGCCTGCGAAGAACAAGCGCAGCCACTGGATTGGCTCCGATACAAAATTTCCGCCCACGGCGGATGCGTGGATTGCCGCCTCCAAGGAGCACCCCGGCAGTTGGTGGACTGACTGGAGCCAGTGGCTCAAAGGCCACGCGGGCAAGCAGATTGCGGCCCCCAAAGCCTATGGGAACAGCGCCGGCAAGGTCAAATACAAACCCATCGAGCCCGCGCCGGGTCGCTACGTTAAGGCCAAGGCATAGTTTTTTAACTCAGGAGACAAAAAATGGAAGACATCGTTATCGTTTCAGCCGCTCGCACAGCGGTCGGCAAATTCGGCGGAAGCCTCGCCAAAACCGCTGCGACCGAGCTGGGCAGCATCGTGATCAAGGAAGCGTTGGCGCGCGCCAAGCTGGATGCCGCCCAGGTGGGCGAAGTCATCATGGGCCAGGTGCTGGCCGCAGGCTCAGGCCAAAACCCGGCGCGGCAGGCGTCGCTCAAAGCAGGCTTGGCCAAAGAAACCCCGGCGCTCACCATCAATGCCGTGTGCGGCTCGGGTTTGAAGGCCGTGATGCTGGCCGCGCAGTCGATTGCCTGGGGCGATAGCGAGATCGTCGTCGCCGGGGGCCAGGAGAACATGAGCGCCAGCCCGCATGTGCTGATGGGTTCGCGCGACGGCCAGCGCATGGGCGACTGGAAAATGATCGACAGCATGATCGTGGACGGCCTGTGGGATGTCTACAACCAGTACCACATGGGCATGACGGCAGAAAACGTCGCCAAGGCCTACGCCATCAGCCGCGACATGCAGGACGCACTGGCGCTGGGCAGCCAGCAAAAAGCCTCGGCCGCGCAGGAAGCCGGCAAGTTCAAGGACGAGATCGTCACCGTGTCGCTGGCCCAGAAAAAGG
>JANNFW010000280.1:0-10283 GCA_031380235.1 Rhodoferax sp.
GCCAGTGCCCAGTACACGGCCAGTGAGATTAAAGGGGCGAGGTTCGTGGGCTTCGAGCAGGGCGGTCATGTCTGGGTGGGGCATGACGACGAGGTCAATGAAGCGATCGTCAAGTTGCTTGTCAGGGCCGTCCCACCATGACTAGCGCGCCTTGGCTGCAGTGCCACCCTTTGCTCGGATACTACGCTGCGGTCTATGCCATCAGTTGGGGAGGTATCGTGGCCGTTGTTGGTGCCGGTGGCTTCGATCTCTATCACTTGCTTCCTTTTGACACTGGCCTGATCTTCGTGGCCATGTTGCTCGGGCCGAGTGTCGGCGGGTTAGCCATGACGGCTGCCCTGGACGGCCGCGCGGGACTGCGGCGTTTGAAGTTGCTTTGCTGGCATTGGCGGGTTGACGCGCGCTGGTATCTAGTAGCACTGCTGACGATGCCCTTGTTATTGATTGCCGTGCTGTGGCCTTTATCGATGTTTGTGGATACAGCGTTCGCGCCCCGTTTCCAATGGCAGCTTTTCGCCATTGGCCTTATTGCCGGCAGCTTTGAAGAAATTGGCTGGACAGGCTTTGCAACCCCGCGCCTGCTGGCACGCCAGCACTGGTTCATGGCAGGCTTGTCGCTTGGGCTGACATGGGCAATCTGGCACCTGCTGGTCGACTTTCGTCAAAACTTCAACAGCATTGGAACTATCTGGTTGTTACAGTTTGCCGTGTTTTATGTCGCAGCGCTGACCGCATACCGGCTGTTGATGACCTGGGTTTATGCAAACACGCAGAGTGTGTTTGTTGCGGTGCTGATGCACGCCAGCTATACGGGATGGCTGTTCGTTCTCTACCCCGCTACATCATTCGCCCAAGGCTTGGTCTGGCAAATCGCTTTTGCTGTCGCGCTTTGGCTGCTAGTAGCGCTTGTTGTGGCAGGACAGCTGCATATCGCTCGCGGGGTGTCGCAGCAAAAACCTCAGCCAAGAACCGGTTGAATCGTGAACACCATGCTCTTCATTTTTGCCCTTCAACTATTCTTGCCGCTTCTATTTATTGGATGGCTGTATGTTGCACCACTTCACAGTAGCCTTGCGTTTTGTACACAGGTGATCGCTACAGCAGTCGCGTTGCTTGCGGTCAGCCTGATTGGCCTATGGCTTTTCCCGCCTTGGTGGGCGCCTTGGGGTTTTGGCGCATTGCTGATAGCAGCCGTTTTGTTGGGCTGGAAGCAGCGCTCGCCATTTGCATCATGGTTGCCACGTGGATGGCTCGACTGGGGTTTCACCATCGTATTTATAGCTATTGGCGGCTGGGGCTTGTACCAAGCGGCAAACGCCTTGGCAGGTCGCGTACCGCAGCCAGGCGCAGTGGTTGAACTGGCTTTTCCGCTCAAAGCTGGCGAGTATCTGATCGTCAATGGCGGCAGCAGTCTCAGCGTCAATGCCCACTTGATGACACTGGATGCCAGCATCCCCCGCTTTCATGCCTACCGGGGGCAATCATATGGTGTCGATATCGTGAAACTCGACGGATGGGGATTGCGCGCAAGCGGTTTGCTGCCACCAGAGCCGAGTGCTTACAACATCTACGGCGCGCTGGTTTACGCGCCCTGCACGGGCGAAGTTGTCGCAGCGCTGGACGGTTTGCCAGACATGCAGGTGCCGCACGTGGATCGCGCGCACATGGCGGGCAACCACGTGTTGCTGCGCTGCAAGGGTGCCGACGTGTTGCTGGGCCATTTCAAGCCGGGCAGCCTCAGCGTGAAGGTGGGAGATCAAGTAACAGTTGGCAGCCGTGTCGCTCAAGTTGGTAATTCTGGCAACTCAGGCGAGCCCCATCTGCACATCCACGCGCAACGGGCGGGTACTGCCAGCGAGCCACTTTCGGGTGACCCGTTAGCCATTCGCCTAAGGGGTCGTTTTCTCGTGCGAAACGACCGAGTATCAGTGCCCGAGTAACTCGAAACGAACGGACATCATGAGACACATCGAAAGACACCGCACCTCCCGCATCGGCTGGCTGCGCGCGGCCGTGCTGGGTGCCAACGACGGCATCGTTTCCACCGCCAGCTTGATCGTTGGCGTGGCCGCTGCAAACGCCAGCCAGAGCAGCCTGCTGCTCACTGGGGTTGCAGGCCTGGTGGCGGGAGCTATGTCGATGGCGGCGGGGGAATATGTGTCGGTGCATTCGCAGGCCGACACCGAAAAAGCTGATCTGGCCCGAGAGCGAGCCGAGCTTGCAAAAGACCCTGCTGCAGAACATCGGGAACTGGCCGCGATCTACGTCACGCGCGGGCTGGACGCGCCCTTGGCGCGGCAGGTGGCAGACCAGTTGATGAAGCACGACGCGCTGGGTGCGCATGCGCGCGAAGAGCTGGGAATCTCTGAGGCGCAAAGTGCACAGCCCGTGCAAGCAGCGCTTTCGTCCGCCGCCAGTTTTGCGGTAGGGGCTGCGCTGCCATTGGGCGTGACGGCCCTGGCAACAGGGCCGAACCTCATCGCGTGGGTCGCAGCAATGTCTCTGGCCTTTCTGGCTTTGTTGGGCGTGCTGGCGGCGAAAGCTGGAGGTGCCAACGTCGGGACGGGCGCATTGCGCGTGACCTTCTGGGGCGCGCTGGCCATGGCGATCACGGCGGGTGTCGGTTCGCTGTTTGGGGCGGTCGTGTGAACCCACGGCCAACTCCCAACGCCGTCGGCAACAGGTTGGGTGTGCACCCGGATGTGCTCAAGCTCGGGTTGGTCAGCTTTCTTACCGATCTGAGCTCCGAGATGATTTTCTCGGTGTTTGCGATTTTCTTCACCACCATTGCCGGGGCGTCTGCCGCGTTGCTCGGCTTGGTGGAAGGTCTGGCCGATCTGTCGGCGTCGTCACTCAACTACTACGCGGGTTGGTTGTCGGATCGCACTGGCAAACGCAAAATTTTCGTTATGGCAGGCTACGGTTTCTCCACCCTGGCCAAGGTGATCCTGCTGGTTAGCAGTTCAATCACCGGGTTGACGGTTTTTCGTGTCATTGAAAGGTTGGGTAAGGGGTTCCGAGGTCCGCCGCGTGATGCCTGGCTGTCCGCCGTGGCTGACAAGGCGAACCGGGGCTACGCTTTCGGCGTACACAAGGCACTGGACAAATCGGGGGCGGTGCTAGGGCCGTTGGTCGCGTACGGCCTGCTGTCTTGGATGGGCGAAGGTGCGTCGACCTACCTGATCCTGTTTTGGGTCGCGCTGGTGCCTGCGGTGCTGGCCGTGGTGGCTTTGAGTCTCGTCAAAGATCAGCCTGTCCTTGTGCGCGCGCGCGAGAGCATGCTTCAAACTTGGCGCAGCCTCAGCCCGCCGTTTAAACGGTACTTGATAAGCGCTGGCCTCTTTTCGCTAGCCTATTTCAGCTTCGGGTTCTTGATGTTACGTGCGCACAGCGTGGGCTTCTCGGTCAAAGACACGGTGCTGCTTTATGCGATGTTCAATGTTGCGTGCGTGATTGCTGCGCCGCTGATCGGTAAGCTCGGAGACCGCGTGGGCAGGCCCAAGATGATCATGCTGGGCTACGGGGTTTATCTGGTGATGAGCCTGGACTTTGCCTTTGCCAGCACGCAGTGGGAAATCGTGGTGCTGTTTCTTCTGTACGGCGTTTTCTACGCAATAGACGAAGCGCAAAACAAGGCGTTTATCGTCGATCTAGAGGCGGAGCGTCGTGCGTCGGCCATTGGTCTGTATAACTTTGTGACGGGTGCCATTTATCTGCCTGCGTCGTTGATTGCTGGCGCACTGTGGATATTGAACCCGGCCAGCGCCTTCCTGCTGGCAGCAGGGTTGGCCCTTGCCGCGCTAGTTGTGTTTGCGTTGACACGCCCGGACTGCCCGCGCGTAGGTGCGCTACCGCACTGAACTTTCGCGCCAGGCGCTCTAGGCTGTACAGAACAAGGAGTCGCAATGATCACACGTCAACAATTTCTTCACACTGCAACGGTATCGACGGTGGTCGCCTTAGGCGCGCCTTCCATTCTGCAAGCGTGTTCATCAAAAGACAGTGAAGGGAGTTACGAAGCGAAGGTGCGCGATACGTGGCGCCCGATAAAAGCGCTACCTGGCGACAAAGCCTTGCTGCGCCAGGAGTTGGTGCGGTACGCCACGCTGGCGTCTTCGAGCCACAACACCCAGTGCTGGAAGTTTCGCGTTGAAAACGATGTCATCACCATCCTGCCCGACCTCGCGCGGCGCACGCCTGCGGTTGATCCGGACGATCACCACTTGTACGTATCGTTAGGCTGCGCCGCCGAGAATTTGGTGCAGGCGGCGCTGGCGAATGGTTTGAAAGGTGACGTGCGCTTTGACCCTGCAACGACGGCGGGCGGCGCGATCAAAGTTGTACTGGAGCCCACCCAAGCTGTCGCAACGCCGCTTTACCTGGCGATCCCCGAACGCCAATGCACGCGCGCTGAGTACGACGGTAAGCCACTGTCCGCTGACGAGTTGCGCCTGCTGCAACTGGCCGGCACGGGGGCAGGCGTTCGGGTGATGCTGCTCACCGAAAAGCCAGCGATTGAGAACGTACTGGCCTATGTCGTTGAAGGAAACACAGCGCAAATGAACGACCCCGCTTTCGTCGAGGAGCTGAAAAGCTGGATTCGCTTTGGCAGCGCCGAAGCGGTTAAAACTGGCGATGGCTTATACAGTGCGACATCGGGAAACCCGTCGGCGCCTCGCTGGATTGGCAGCCCGCTCTTTGACATGTTCTTCAAGCCGAAAAGCGAAAACGACAAGTACGCCAAACACCTGCGCAGCTCAGCCGGGGCTGCGATTTTTGTGTCCGAGGTCAACGATAAGGCGCATTGGGTTGAGGCTGGGCGGTGCTACGAGCGGTTTGCGCTACAGGCAACAGCGCTAGGCATTCGCAACGCGATGGTCAACCAGCCCGTGGAGGTCTCCAAAATACGACCCCAGTTTGCAAGTGCGTTCGGCATCAACAGCGGCAGGCCCGATCTGGTGGTGCGTTTTGGCCGTGGCCCGGTGATGCCGAAGTCATTGCGGCGCGACTTGCAGGCGGTGCTGGTTTGATACCCACACTATTGATAAAACGCCTCAACATTACCCTTCAATTTGATCAACAACGGCTGGCCTTTGCGATTCAGCGTTTTGCCCGCAGGCACCTTCACCCAGCCTTCGCTGATGCAGTATTCAGCCACGTCGGAGCGCTCTTTGCCGTTGAAGCGGATGCCGATGTCGTGCTCGAACACTGCGGCCACGTGGTGCGGGCTGCGCGGGTCGGTCGACAGGTGGTCCGGCAAGGCGGGGCGGGCCGCTTGCGTGAGTTCTGATGGCGTGGAGGTTTCGGATGGGGTGGCGATTTGAGTTGGAGTGGTCATAAGCGTTGAATCTACCCTAGTTTACGAATCTCTTATGCTATTTATATAATAGCTGTCTACGCAAATTTTACGAGAGCTAGAGTGCTTTTTTATTCATATTTTCGATCAAAACAGGGCGTTTTGGCTAAAAATTAACTTTCAAGTTAATTTTTACCGAAAATACATCACACTGCGCCCAATGGTCACGAAAGACAGCAGCCAGCACGTTTGACGTGAAACACACGCGTTGTCACTGCTACAAACAGGATGTTCCCACCACTTGACACGATTCGTTGCATTTCCCGAGGAATGCGACTTGAGAAACGGTGCTTGTGCGCTCTACCGCACAGACCTTGCCATCCGACTTGAATTAAATTTAATGGGTGAATGGATGCAATTCTGTAGCGATTGACAGTTGCCCCCTGACTTTGTCAATCAAAGAATCATGATCGTGCCGACGGCGAGGGAGCGTTCGTGACCTACGAGGCGCGCGGTACGGAGGCCACCGCTTTCGCAACACGGAGATCTTTACAGTGCGCGGCGACCAGATCGTCGAAGTCGAGGTTTATTTCGGCTGATCCTTGCCGCACCAGGCAGCGGTCGGCGGCTTCGTCAAGAAGGAGTAAATGAAATGCTGAAGAAAACACTGTCAACAGTCCTGATCGTCACAGCGGCCCTGCTGGCCGCACCTGCTGTGGTCCATGCCCAGGACACGTCGGCGGCGCAATCGAAGAAAGCCGCCGCGCCGAAGACTGTCAAGAGCGGTCGAATCGACGTGGACGGCATCAAGTACCACTACCAAATCCGTGGGCAGGGCGAACCGCTTCTGCTTTTGCACGGCGGTTTGGGTTCGGTCGATATGTTCGCGCCGATCTTGCCGGTGCTGGCCGCGAAACGGCAGATCATCGGTGTTGACTTGCAGGGACATGGCCGCACGCCACTGGGCGGTCGGGCGATCAGCATGCCGACCATGGGCGCGGACATGGCGGCGATTCTTAAGAAGCTGGGTTACGGGCCCGTCGATGTGATGGGCTATTCGATGGGCGCGGGCGTTGCGTTTCAGTTGGCAGCACAACATCCGCAACAAGTGCGCCGCCTGGTGCTGGTCTCGGGCAGCTTTGCAAAGGATGGTTTTTATCCTGAGATGGTCGAGGCACAGGCGCAACTCAGCAGCAAGATGGCGGAGGCGATGAAAGACACGCCGATGTATAAATCGTACGCTGCGGTTGCACCAAACCCTGGCGATTTTCCCAAACTGCTTGACGCCACGGGCGACATGATGAAGCAGACCTTTGACTGGTCTGCCGATGTGCCAAAACTGACGATGCCGGTGATGCTGGTCTACGGAGATAGCGATATGTATCGCCCGGAGCATGTGGTGAAGTTCTATCAATTGCTTGGCGGCGGGCTTAAGGATGCGGGTTGGCAGCGGGAGAACATGTCGCGCAACCGCCTTGCCATCCTTCCAGGTCTGACGCATTACGACATTTTCCTGTCACCGCAGTTGCCGGCAGCGGTTCTGCCTTTTCTGGATGGAAAGGCCGCTTCAGCCAATTGGAACAAATAGGCGTGGCAACAGTCTATGAGCGACAAAATTCTGCATCGCCTCACGTTTGCTGCTGAGACCAACCGGCGCTTGTCTGACCTGGTCGCAATCATTTGGACTGCACATCCGCAGTTTCATAAATGAACAAGGCCAGTTGGAGCAGGCTCTCAAGCACTGATGTCGATTTGACACCTGCCAGTCGTCGCAAATTTACGCGATCTAAAAGCTATGTATATAATAGCTTACTACGCATAAAGTACGAGAGCTAGAGTGCTTTTTCATTCATATTTTCGAAGATTTGCGAGTTTTTTACCTAAAAATTAACTTCCAGGTTAATTTTCACTGAAAATGCAATTGAGTTTGACGAGCACCCTCTATTTCGCACCCGCAGCCTCCAGCATTTTCACCATGTCTGCGTAGCCGCGCGCGCGGGCCAATTGCAAGGGCGTGGTGCCGGTGCGATCTTTGAGATTCAGATTCGCACCCGCGTCAATCAACGCCTTGAGCGTGGCTTGGTGGCGACTGCCGCCATCGCCTAAAACAATGGATTCGATCACCGCCGTCCAGTGCAGGTTGTTGACATGATCCAGCGGTGCCCCGGCCTTGATGAGCTGACGCACCACGCCGTCATGCCCGAGGTGGGCCGCGGCGATCAGCGCGGTGCCGTCGTAACGGCTGGTGGTCTGTTTGGCGCTGGCACCCAGTTCCAGCAGTACGCGCAGGGTTTCTTCGTCATCCGCTACCGAAGCAATGGTTACCGCGTCGTAGCGGTCGTTTTCCAGCACGTTCAAGTCCGCACCAGCCTTGGCCAGGGCCTTCAAGGCATCGCGCTGACGGGCAAACGTGGCCACATGCACGGGCGTGCGACCGTGGCCCGATTTGGCGTTTGGGTCGGCCTTGGCAGCGGCAAGCATTTCAATCTGCGCCGTGTCACCCCGGTGCGCGGCGGCATGCAGGCCGGTGAAGGCTGCTGCTTCGGACGAGCTAGGCCCCACCTGAGCCAGGGCGAGGATGGTACTCCACATCAATGTGACAACGACAGAAATCAGTGCGGTGCGCCGCAGCAGGTTCGATTGAGCAGTTTGTTTCATGAGATTCAAGCTCCAAGGGTTTAGTTTGGCGATTGCAGACGGTGCTGGGCTGATATTTTCACCCACACAGCGACACCTTGATTGAGAAAACTTCAATCCACACGCGTTCAGTAGGAAAGCGCCGACATTGCCACACGGCGATAGCTGATGGGCACGAAGCTTGATTGCCCGCATGCTCGTGGCTTGTCCAAATGGGGCCCAAATGGGGCTTATCAATGTCTGTTTTTTTCGATATCACCCATACCACCCATTACCGCTACGCCCAACCCGTGGCGCTGGGCGAGCACCGCGTGCTGTTTCGCCCGCGCGACAGCCACGACCTGCGCGTGCTGGCCACCAACATGACGGTGACACCCGAGCCGGTGGACATTCGCCTGATTCAGGATGCCTATTCCAACTCAGTCGCGCTGGTGCAGCCGCAAAGCCCAGCGGTTGAGCTCAAAGTGGAATGCGCGTTCTCGGTCGAGCACACTGGCACGCGCGCGCTGGAGCTTCCGGTGAGCGCCTCTGCCCAGTTCTACCCCTTCACGTACAGCCCGGAGGAGCAGTTTGTACTCGCGCATTATTTGATGCCTTACTACGATGACCCCGGCGGTCAGTTATGGGCGTGGGCCAATCAATTCACCGACACGACCACTAACGGTGGCGATCCGAAAGGAACCCGCGACCTGCTGGTGGAGATGAACGGCTTCATCCGCAACAGCATGGCCTACCGCGCCCGCTTTGACGAAGGCGTGCAAACGCCCTTCGAGACGCTGGCACTGCAAAGCGGCACCTGCCGCGACTTCGCCACGCTGATGATCGAAGCCATCCGCCGCTTGGGCTACGCCGCGCGTTTTGTCTCGGGCTACCTTTACACGCCGTGGCTTGACGGCGGCGAAGACACCATCATCGGCGCGGGTGCCACACACGCCTGGGTGCAGGTCTACCTGCCCGGCGCGGGTTGGATTCCATTTGACCCGACCAACAATCTGATTGGCGGCACGGACTTGATCCGCGTCGGCGTAGCCCGCCACGCCAGCCTGGCATCGCCCGTCAGCGGGTCATGGCACGGCTTTGCGGGCGACTACTTGGGGCTCGAGGTGGACGTGCAGGTGCGCAAGCGGGAGTGAATGCGGTCGTGGTGAGGGGCGTCGAAATTGGTTGGTGAATCAATCTATTGATTTATGACGCAACCCCGCCGAAGATCAAAGCATACCGACACAGGAGATAAGCTTTGATGACCACCACCGTGCGCGAAGCCGTACTCGATTTGCTGCGCGCATTCAAGATGACCACCATTTTTGGCAACCCGGGGTCAACCGAGCTGCCGCTCTTTCTCGATTTTCCAGAAGACTTTCACTACGTGCTGGGTTTGCAGGAAGCTGTGGTGGTCGGTATGGCGGATGGCTACGCCCAGGCCACCCACAATGCGGCGTTTGTGAACCTGCACTCGGCCGCCGGTGTTGGCCACGGCATGGGGAATATTTTTACTGCCCACAAGAATCGCACACCGATGGTCATAACGGCAGGCCAACAGGCCCGCTCCGTCTTGCCGTTTGACCCGTTTTTGTTCTCCAACCAAGCCACCGAGCTGCCCAAGCCGTATGTGAAATGGAGCGTTGAGCCAGCCCGCGCGCAGGACGTGCCACTGGCCATCGCCCGCGCCTACTACATCGCGATGCAGCAGCCGCGCGGCCCGGTGCTGGTATCCATCCCCGCTGACGATTGGCAACGGCCTTGCGAGCCGCTCTTGCCGCGCACCGTCAGCAGCGAGATTCGGCCTGATCCGCACGTGCTGGGCCTGGCGGGCGACGCACTGGATCAAGCGCTGCGCCCGGCCTTCGTCGTCGGCGCTGCGGTAGACCGCGACCAGGCCTGGGATGCCGTGGTGCAACTGGCCGAGCGCCACAACGCCGCGGTGTGGGTGGCCCCGATGTCGGGCCGGTGCAGCTTCCCGGAAAACCACCGCCTGTTTGCAGGCTTCCTGCCAGCCATGCGCGAAAAGATCGTCGCACTGCTGGGCGGCCATGATGTGATTTTTGCCTTGGGCGCGCCCGCCTTCACGTACCACGTTGAAGGCACCGGGCCGCACCTGCCTGCGGGTGCGACCTTGGTGCAGTTGATTGAAGACCCGCAGATCGCGGCCTGGGCACCCACGGGCACCTCGGCGGTGGGCGGCATTCGCTTAGGCGTGCTGGATTTGCTCGCCCGCCCTGCCCCATCCAACCTGGCGCAGCGCAACTCGCCCCCACCCCGCGCGCAGCCGCCCCGCGCCACGCCGTCCCCCCTGATGTCGGTGGCTTTTGTGCTGCAAACGCTGGCAGAGCTGCGCACGCCAGAATCCATC
>JANNFW010000302.1:0-17156 GCA_031380235.1 Rhodoferax sp.
ATGCGCATCAGGCGAAGATAGGCCTCTGCGTTATCGGTTGACGGGGCATCCTGAGCATTTGTAAGATACGGCGCGCGCACGGGAAGGCCAGCGCGTCCAATCAGCGCCTTGAGCCGATCCACTAGCGTGTTACTGACAAGACCTAGCTCAAGAGAAAGCTGCGCCGCCATCACCATTCCACAGCCCACGGCTTCCCCGTGCAGCCACTTTCCGTAGCCCAACCCAGTCTCAATGGCGTGGCCAAAGGTATGGCCGAAGTTCAAGATGGCGCGTAAGCCCGTTTCACGCTCATCCTGAGCGACTACCCAGGCCTTGATCTCACAACTGCGCCTGACTGCATAAGCTAAAGCCTGTGAATCGCGCGCCAACAACGCATCCATATTTTTTTCGAGCCAGTCAAAAAAGCCCATGTCCGCTATCGGCCCGTACTTGATGACTTCAGCCAAGCCCGCGCTGAGCTCGCGCTGGGGCAAGGTTTTGAGCGTGTCCAGATCGCAAATCACTTTGACGGGCTGATAGAAAGCACCAATCATGTTTTTACCCAAAGGGTGATTGATGGCCGTCTTGCCGCCAACGGACGAATCGACCTGAGCCAGCAGTGTGGTGGGGATCTGCACAAATGGCACGCCTCGCATATAGCTGGCCGCCGCAAAGCCGGTCATGTCTCCCACCACACCGCCACCCAACGCGAACAGCACGGTTTTGCGGTCACATTCATGGCCTAGCAAGGCATCGAAGATTAAATTGAGGGTCTGCCAGGTTTTATGCTCTTCACCATCGGGTAGGCAAAGAATATGAATTTTTGTATATCTCTGCGCAATTGCCGACCGCAAGCGCGCTGCATAAAAGGGAGCGACGGTGACGTTGGTGACGATCAATGCAGTCGACGCACTGGGTAAATCAGCGTAGGTGGTCGGATCGCCAAGCAACGATTCGCCAATGACGATAGCGTAGCTGCGTTCGGCAAAGTCGATTTCAACTCGCTGACAAGAGGTGGATGGGTTCATGAGGTGTCCAGTTTAGCGGCACACCGGTTGCGCACCGCCGCCGCCCCTCGCGCGGCAAGCTCACGAGGCCGGATGCGAGCCCGACAACTCCAACTGCATGACGATCATGTTGACCAAGGTGGCAACGGAGGGGCGCCCAGTTTCAAGAATGAAGTGCGCCGTTTCACGGTAAAGCGGGTCACGCACAGCAAAAAGATCACGCAAGCGGCTTAGAGGGTCGGCAACCTGAAGCAGGGGGCGGTTCATGTCATGACGCAAGCGCCTGAACAGCTCGTCTGGCGACGATTTCAGATAAACGACTTGACCCGAGTTTCTCAAATTCTCGCGATTCTTTGTCCGAAGGACGGAGCCACCTCCCGTTGACAAAACACCGCGATGATTCCGCGTCAACTCTTCAATGACAGACTCTTCCACATCTCGGAAACGCTCTTCGCCTTCACGCTCGAAGTACTCTCGTATGGAACAGCCCAGCTTCGTTTCAACAGCGTGGTCGGAATCGACAAAAGGAAGCTGAAGCCTTCGGGAGAGTTGGCGGCCTACCGTGGATTTACCTGAGCCTGGTAAGCCGACTAGGGAAATCGCCAAACGAGCCCCTAAACCGAATCGTGATTCCTGAAAAAAGATGAAAAATCACGCACCTTTCTTCGGGTAGCTCGCCGTAATCGTCTTCGTGTTAATTCGACCATTTGTTGAAGTAATGGTGATGGAGACTGTAAAAGTAGCTTCGGCTCGAGGGGTGGCTGCATCGCACGGGCTTACCCCGCCAGTGGGCGCTTTCAAGAGCAGCCAAATCGTCTGGCGGGCACTCGCACTGGATGCAACAGCCAATGTGTTTGAAAGGTTCTTTGCAAGCGAAGGATCCAAATTGTCCGGGTCAACGGTGCTTACAACAACTTTTGCCGAAGTTTCCGACGTACTTGCCTTAAATGTTGAACCTGCCGGCAAGCTTAAGGTGCGTGGCAATGCAATCGCCTGCATAGGAACTTTCTCAAAGACACAAGCTTCCATTTTTATAACGACTGGATCGCTGCCTGTCCCATCTCCGATCAACTCCAATTTACCCGCCGGATAAGTAACTTCTAACGGCGTGCGGCTCTTGCGTTTCGACTTGGGTGCTTCAACAACAAGTCCGACAACGGAAGTGGCAAAATCTATTCCATCCTCAACACAAGGAGGGCTCGTCGCTGCTGAGGGGTCAATGGATAGACCGAAAACACTTGGTGCAAAACTTGACGAATCCAAAACTATATTTCCAGTTCCCGTCACACTCGCGCTCAATTCTGTTGCATCCTTTTCTGTAGATACAGTGGAACCGCTGGGGACGGAGTAACCCAAGGTGTTCGCAACCATAAATGTTCTGCCGGATTTGCTACAGTCAATTAAACTGATCGGGCTTGGGAGAATCAATGGTGCCGCTGGAATACCCGCGGCGGGTTCAAAAATACCAAGAGGTGCCGATGACATGTGAACTTTGATCTGCGAAAGCAACGTCGTTGTTTCGCCGACTTTGGCAGAGCCGGAGATATCCACAATGCCCGACGGGGGGCGCGGATTTTGAACTTCAAATGTTACTGTACAGGCACCGTTAACAGTATTGCATCCGCCGGCCGCGGAGCTGCCAATCTTGCCGCCAGTAGCGACCATGACCACCGGCACACCATCCGCCACAGGATTGCTGTTGACATCGACCAGTCGCGCTGTTATCGGTGTTGAATCACCAGACAACGCGCCATCTAAGTTATAGGTCAGCGGAAGGATCTCAAAGCCAGCGGAAATGCCCAGCCCTGTGGTTACTTTCAGTTGATCTGACTGCGTCGTGATGCTCTTGCCATTCACCGTCGCCTTCACGACGACCGCCGTGGGTACCAATTTCGACGAAATCGAGGTAATGACCACGCCGTCTGAGTCCGTCTTTCCTTGTGCAATGTTCAACACAACGTCGTTGCTGGGGTTAACGACAAAATCAACGACCACGCCTTTGACAGGTGTGCTGTTCTTATCGACCACGCGGAAACTCAGAATACCTGTTTCTGTACGACCGTTACCGCCCGCACCCTTCAACACAATTGCTTTGTCAGCAGGATCGGTTGACACAAAGTTAATTGCAGTCGCCAAAGACTGCGGATCCACGGGAACGCCTATCGTCACGGGTGCGTTCGTCACCTCAAGAACTTTCGAGGCGGAAATGATCGTTTTAGCGACGGTCGCACCTACAGAAATTGTGGTTGCACCGGTTCGGGTTTGGTCGGCAGCCCGCACCTCCAATGACGCGATGCCTTCCGATGTGGTCAACGCCGTTTTGGCATCTGGCGAAAACTTCAGCAAACCCACACCAGACTCCGCAAACGTAACAATCGTGCCCGGCACCACCACGCCCTTAGCATCCTTAACAGTTACTTTGATCGCGGCAATTTCAATGGCAGAAATCGACTGCGTGGGCTTTCCAGACCCGTTGAGCAATTCAACGCTGATAGTTCCTTCGGCAGTTGTTTCGACCGTAGAACCGCCAGGGGGCGTCACGCCCGATGCGCCGCCGGTCGCTACCGTACCAGGGCTGCCACCCCCGCCGCCACACGAGACGAGCAAAGCGACGAGCGCAACTTGCGCGAGAGTTAAAAGTGATTTCATAAACCTAATCCTGCAAAAATTCCGAGTAAAACTCAACGCCCCAACCCACGATCAGCCACCACTTTGGGCGTGATAAACACCAACAACTCCTGCTTGTTGGCAACCTTGGCTTTATTTTTGAAGAGGTTACCAAGGTAAGGTATGTCACCCAGAATTGGGACTTTGGTTTCACTGTCTGTTTCGTTGGATTCGAAAATGCCGCCGATCACGACGGTGCCGCCGTTCTCAACCAGAACCTGAGTTTTGACGCGTTTGTTATTGATCGCGAACCCCGCAATGGTCAACTGTCCAACAGAGTTTTTCGTAACTTCCACATCCATGATGATCCCGCCCTCAGGGGTGATTTGCGGGGTGACACGCAAAGAGAGGTTTGCCTTAATGAATTCAATCGCGGTCGCACCAGAACTGGTAGCCTTCTGGAACGGTATGTCAACGCCTTGCTCAATCAACGCTTCCCGTTGATCTGCCGTTACAACACGCGGGCTCGACACGAGTTTACCTTTGCCATCTGCCTCGAGGGCCGAAATTTCCAGGTTCAAGAATCGGTTGGCTGCCGAACTGAATAGGGCGATGGCGAAGCGGGCAGGGTCCGCACCGCCCTGGCCGATGGCGGGTAAATTGACAAAATTACTCGTTAAGTCCACCGCGCCACCAGCACCACTGGTTGCAACGGCATTGGAGTAGCTTGAGCCAAAAGCGACACGGTTATCGTCTACTATTTGATAGCCGCCATCCCCACCGCGGTTCGCGCGCAGGTCACTGCCTCCGAGACGCACCCCCAATGATTTACCGAAGGTGTCTGATGCCTCGACGATTCTGGCCTCAATCAACACCTGGCGCACCGGGATGTCCAGTTTTGCAATGAGTTGCTGAACCTGTTCGAGCTTACTGCCGATGTCGGTCACAAACAGTTGATTTGTGCGCGGCTCCGCAATCACGCTACCCCGTGTACTGAGCAGACGTGAGCTTCCATTGGAATTGGTACCGCCAGAGGTATTGCCCGTCAAGCTCACCGCAATTTCAACGGCCTTGGCGTAATTCAACTGAAACGACTGAGTTCGCAGAGACTCGAGGCTTTCCAATGCAGCGGCAGCCTCTTTTTCGAGCTTGTCCTTCGCGATGATCTCGTCCTTGGGTGCAATCCAGAGTACGTTCCCGCTCTTTTTGACACCCAGGCCCTTAGCCTGAAGAATGATTTCCAAAGCCTGATCCCAAGGCACATCTTGGAGTCGCAAAGTCAACGCGCCGGATACTGAATCCGACGTCACGATGTTGAAGTTGGTAAAGTCAGCAATCACCTGAAGCAGGGAACGCACTTCAATGTTTTGAAAGTTCAAGGACAGCTTTTGTCCGGTGAAACCCACCCCTTGCGTCAGCTTGCCCGGGTCTACTTTTTGCTGCTTGACCTCAACAACAAACTGCTGATCGCTCTGGTAAGCGCTGTGCTCCCAAGCTCCCTTGGGTTCAATAACCATGCGCACCCGGTCACCCGTTTGAGAGGTGGTTACCGATTGAATGGGCGTGCCGAAATCAGCCACATCCAGGCGACGCCGCAGGCCCTCCGGCAAACTAGACTTCAGGAATTCAACGACCAAAGTCTGGCCTTGTTGGCGAATATCAACGCCGACTTGATTGTTGGGCAACGTGACGATCACGCGGCCAGAGCCTTCCACCCCACGGCGGAAATCCAAGTCTTTGATCGGCAACGAGTCCCGATTTTGCGGAGCCGCGGAGAAGGCTGGTGAGACACTCGCGACCTCAGAACTGGGGCCTGCAACCGCATCCAGCACCACTATCAGCGACTTTCCTTGGATCTGCGCCTTGTAGGGAGTGGCCTGCTTCAAATTGAGCACGACGCGAGTCCGATCCCCCGCTTGCACCACGCTGACCGACCTCAAGTTGCCTTGGTTGATGTCAATAGTCGATCGTCCCATGCCATTGGCGATGCCGGGGAAGTCCAACGCAATGCGCGCTGGCGACTGAATCGAGAAGCCGGTGGGCACGGCAGTGAGTGGCTGGGATAAGTCGATCTTGACCACCTCCACGCCACTTTGTATGGACCCGGTCACCGCCTCAATGGTTGTTTGCGCATGTGCAGCCAGAGCGACCAAACTGAATGAGAAAAAGACCGCTATTTTTTGACAGGTTCGCATTGCCAAATTCCAATTATGGTTGTTCATTTTGTCCCCTCTTGCAATTGCAGTTTCCCAGAGCGTTCGATCCACTCCCCCACCGCGTCCTGCACGATTTCACGCAGCGTGACCTCGGTTTCGGCGATTTTGGTCACTCGCCCAAAATTCTGTCCCAGGTAATTTCCGGGCTTCACCTGGTAAAGCAAGTTGTTGACTTTGACCAGAGCAATGGGTTCGCCGCTTTTAACCAAACTACCCACCATGGCCATGGTATCCAGTGGATAAGATTCCAACGCTTCCTTGCGCCGCAGAAGCTCTGGTGCCACCAATGCCGCATTGGAGGTCGCTTGCGTTGACTCACCCTTGAGTGCTTGCGTCAGTTTTTCCTTGCTGAACGGCTCCAGCGAACTGGTCTGCACGTAGGCCTCGGGCTTGAACTGCTTGGGCTCTGTAATCGGCGCAACCTTGGGCTGGGTCTGTTTGCGCTGCTCGGCCATCCACTGGCGCACTTCATCTTCGCTTGAAGCTGAACAGCCCAGCAGTGCCACCACGCCTGAGAACACCAATCCAAATTTAAGACAGTCAAGAAAATTTGTCACTTCGCGCCCTTCGGTGCTGCGGCTTTGCTCTGCGCTGCAACTTCGTCTTTATCAAGGTACCGAAAGGTTTTGGCGGTCGCTTCCATTGACAGGGTGTTGTCCTTCACAGGCACAACAGCCAAGTTATTCAGCGTCACGATTCTGGATAAATTGGCGATGTCGGAGGCAAATGCACCGATGTCGTGGTACTTGCCGGTGACTCTGATCGATATCGGCAGCTCGGCGTAGTAATCTTTCACGGCCACTTGACCTGGCCTGAACAGCTCGAACTGTAGGCTTCGGCCCAAGCCCGCTTGGTTGATGTCTGACAGCAGCGCGTCCATTTCAGCTTTGCTCGGCAACTGCTTTTCGAGCTGGGTCACGTACTGCAAGACTTGCTCACGCTGTTTCTTTAAGGCCTCCAGATTGACGGCCTTAGCCAGTTTGACTTTGTAATCTTCACGCAACTTGACCTCCGTGGCCTGCTCCGCGACCAGTTCGGCTTCAGAATTCGTCAGCCAGGCGAACCAAAGGCCTGCAACCACCAGCCCACAAACCAACAAAAACAGCGCGTAACGGGGAACGGCAGGCCAGACCGACGGGTCTTTGGGATCAAGATTGCGAAATTGACTGACGACTTTTTCCTGCATTGCAGGAAAATCAACAGAAGGGAGAGATGTTTTTGCCATAGTTCTAACCGCTATTTCTTGGCAGGATTTGCTGCTGGCGGGGGTGTCTTGGCGGGTGCTGCAGCGCCGCCCACAGCCGGCGCTGCCAGCACAGGTTTGGCACCAGCCGCGGCCAGAGCAGCCGCCGCAGCCGCCTTCGCCGCGTCACTGGAGCGAACCAGCCGAACTTTGATCGTGAAATTTCCAACACGCTTTTGCTCGCGTGCATTCAAGGCAATGCTACCCGCCACGATTTCGACCAACTCGGGCTTTGAAAACCACGGCGTGTTGTTCGCCAGATTTCTGAGCAATTCAGACACCCGCTCGTTCGACTGCGCGACACCGGTGAACGTCACTTCCTGGTTAACCTGGCGCATCGCCGATATGAACACGCCATCGGGCAGTTGCTTGACAACCTCGGTCATCAAATGAACGGGTTGATTTCGGTCAGCCTGCAAATCTTCCACAGCTTGCTGGCGCGCACGCAGCCCAGCAATTTCGGCCTCCAGCCCAGCAATGTCCTTGATTTGGCCCTCAAGTACCTTGATCTCGCTCGTGAGCAACTGGTTTTTGTTCTGCTGGGTGGATATTTGGGCCTGAAACCACAAAAAGATGGCTCCGGCGATCAAACCACCCAGTAGCGCTGAGGCACCCAGCGACAGATTGAAGAAATCCTTGCGCTTCTTTCGCGCAGCGTCACGGTGCGGTAGCAGGTTGATTAAGATCATTGCAAGAACCTCCGCAATGCCAATCCGCAGGACGTCAGGTACGACGGTGCTTCCCGGGTCATCTTCTTCAGACGTACCCCACTGCCCATCTCCATCCCTTCAAATGGGTTCACCAGGTTACACGGGAATGTCGTGTGTTTTGTCACCGCGTTCGTCAACCCTGGCAACGCCGAAGAGCCACCGGCCAGCATGATGTAGTCGACCTTGTTGTGCGGCGTGCTGGTGAAGAAAAATTGCAGCGCACGGCCAACTTCCTGCACCATGCTCTCCACAAACGGCTTTAACACGCTCGACTCGTAGTCATCAGGCAACTCGCCACTGCGCTTTTTGCTTTCGGCTTCTTCGAGTGAAAACCCATATTGCCGTACGATTAACTGGGTCAGTTGGGCGCCGCCAAAGGCTTGATCCCGGTCGTACAGAACTTCATCGTTGCGAATCACCTGCATGCTGGTGGTCAGCGCGCCCACCTCAAACAGCGCCACGATCGTGCCTTCCCCTTTGTTTGGAAGGTTTTCAATCAAGCGCGCGGTGGCTAGGCGAGATGCGTAAGACTCGACATCCACCACAACAGGCTTCAGCCCGGCGGCTTCCGCCAAGCCTTGGATATCCTGAACCTTCTCGCGGCGAGAAGCGGCGATGAGCACCTCGACATCGCCCGACGAGTTGGAGCTGGGCCCGATCACGCAAAAATCCAGGCTCACCTCGTCCAATGGAAACGGAATGTACTGGTTGGCCTCGGCCTCCACTTGCAGCTCAAGATCGATGTCGCTCAAACCGCCCGGAAGAACGATCTTCTTGGTGATCACGGCTGACGGCGGTAGCGCCATGGCGACATTTTTCGTCTTGGCACCACTTTTTTTGACGAGCCTGCGCACCGCGTCGGCCACTTCGTCAAATTTTTCGATATTGCCGTCAGTGATCCAGCCCCGCTCCAACGGCTCGATCGCACAACGCTCCAAAATCAGCGTGCCCGTTTTGTCCCGGCTCAACTCCACCAGTTTGACACTGGACGAGCTGACATCCAGACCCAGCAAGGGCGCAGGCTGACTGCTGAACAACGACCCCAATGAGATCAAAACTATCCCCTGAAACAAGCCGATTGAGAACCGACGAAACTTAAGACTTCACTTGAATGCTATCAGTAAGCGCCTTGTCCCGCAAAGGATTTTTCCGTTTTAGCGGTACGAGAACGTTGTCAAAAGCAGACGCTTTTTCTCAGACCCTTGATCGGCTCAAGCCGCTTGGCAGATCACAATCCTGTAACAAGCAGCAATCCTTGTTGCGCAAAGGGGCGAATAATGAACCGCGCGTTTTTATAATGGTGACGCGACCTTACGAACTTTTATGACCACAAAACCTGCCTCTTCAGATTCCAGCGACGCGTCAAACTCCTACGGCAACCCCAGCCGCTTTGGCGGCGCGCTAACGAAAGGCGTGCTGAAAGGCGTGTTATGGACATTGGGTGTCATGGCCGCCGGCTTCCTCTGCCTGCTGATGGTGGTCGCCATTGCGCTGGCCGTCGCTTTCCCCAACCTGCCCGACATTTCTGATCTGTCGAACTACCGGCCTATTCTGCCGTTGCGGGTGTTCACATCGGACAACGTCTTGATTGGCGAATACGGCGAAGAGCGCCGCAAGCTGACCCCGATCAAAGAGATCCCCAAGGTCATGATCGACGCCGTGCTGGCAATTGAAGATGCAGACTTCTACCAGCATGGCGGTGTCTCGTACCGGGGCTTCGTGCGCGCGGCGCTGGCCAACTTGGGGCGTGCCAAGAGCCAGGGTGCATCCACCATCACGATGCAGGTGGCCCGCAACGTGTACCTTACGCAAGACAAGAACTACATGCGCAAGATTTATGAAGTTCTGCTGACCTTCAAGCTGGAGCACTTGCTGTCCAAAGACCAGATTCTTGAAATCTACATGAACCAGATTTTCCTGGGCAATCGTGCGTATGGTTTTGCCGCCGCCTCGGAGGCCTATTTCGACAAGCCGCTGAGGAGTCTCTCCATCGCCGAAGCTGCCATGCTGGCGGGCCTGCCGCAAGCCCCATCGGCCTACAACCCGATCAGCAACGCCAAGCGCGCGCGGGCGCGTCAGATTCGCGTGATTGACCGCATGCTGGAGAACAACTTCATCACCGCCGAGCAGGCAGATGGCGCCAAAGCGCAGGAATTGAAAATCAAGTTGACCAATGACCACACCGCCGTACACGCCGAGTATGTTGCCGAGACGGTGCGGCAACTGATGTTTGTCCAGTACGGCAACGAAACGTACACGCGCGGGCTCAACGTCTTCACGACCTTGCGCGCCAGCGACCAGGATGTGGCGTACAAGGCGCTGCGCCGGGGCATTATGGACTTTGAGCGGCGCCAGATTTACCGCGGGCCGGAGGAGTTCGTCACATTGCCCGCAGACGGTCAGGCCCTCGAAGACGCGGTGGACGAAGCGCTGGACGAGCACCCGGACAATGGCGACGTGATGTCCGCCGTCGTCTTGCAGGCGGATTCCAAAAAAATCAAGGCCATGCGCCACAACGGCGAGACCCTGGAGATCACTGGCAAGGGCCTGGAGCCGGCGCAGTCCGGCCTTTCAGAAAAAGCCGCGCCGAACATCAAAGTGCGTCGGGGTGCTGTGATTCGCGTCGCCTTGACCTCCAAAAACACTTGGGAGATCACGCAACTGCCCGAAGTGGAAGGCGCGTTTGTGGCACTGGATCCGCGCAGCGGTGCCATCCGCGCGATGGTGGGCGGCTTTGATTTTGCAAAAAACAAGTTCAACCATGCCACCCAAGCCTGGCGCCAGCCGGGTTCCAGCTTCAAGCCCTTCATCTACTCGGCCTCGCTGGAGAAAGGCTTCACCCCCGCCACGGTGATCAATGACGCGGCGCTCTTCTACAGCGCCAGCGCGACGGGCGGGCAAGCCTGGGAGCCGAAAAATTACGACGGCAAATTTGATGGCCCCATGTCGATGCGCCGGGGCCTGGCGGCTTCTAAAAACATGATTTCGATCCGCATCCTGGATGCCATCAGTCCAAAATTTGCGCAGGAGTGGATCACGCACTTTGGCTTCGAGGAGGAAAAGCACCCGCCGTATTTGACGATGGCTTTAGGTGCGGGTGCGGTCACACCGATTCAAATGGCCACCGCCTATTCGGTGTTTGCCAATGGCGGTTACCGCGTCAACCCCTGGCTGATTGCCAAGGTGACCGAGCAGCAGGGCAAAGTGCTCATGGAGACCCAGGCGCCGTCCCTGAATGAGTCGGTGCGGGCGATTCCTGCGCGCAACGCGTTCATCATGGACAGCCTGCTGGGCGAGGTGACGATCTCTGGCACCGCAGCCAAAGCACGGCAAATCTTGAAGCGCAATGACTTGCACGGCAAAACGGGCACCACCAACGATTCGATCGATGCCTGGTTCGCTGGCTACCAGCCCACTTTGGCGGCAGTCGCCTGGATGGGCTATGACACGCCGCGCAAAATGGGCAGCAACGAGACGGGCGGCGGCTTGAGCCTGCCGATCTGGATCGCCTTTATGGAGCACGCGCTCAAAGGCGTTCCCCCCATGCCCACACCCGTTCCCGCAGAAGGCCTGGTGAACTCTGGCGGCGAGTGGTTCTTTACCGAGTATGCGCGGGGAGCTGGCGTCAACAGTCTGGGGCTGGAGGCGGAGCGGCCCGGCAGCACCGTATCCCCGTCCCAACCGAGCGCTGGCGTCGAGGAGAAAACGCAGATTCTGGATTTGTTTAAAAACTGAAGTTTGCGTTGCCGCTTACGCGACGAAGCCCAGCGGTGTGGAAGACTGCTCGCTCGCATAGCGCGATAGGCTGGCAAAAAACTCACCCTGCCCCTTGGTATCTAGCCACTGCGTGCCATCAAATTTGGAGTGATAGCCGCCCGACTTGGCGGCCAGCCACACTTCGTGCAGCGGTTTTTGCAGGTTGATGACGATCTGGCTTTTGTTCGCAAACACCAGCGTGATCATGCCGCCCGTGCGCTGGTTGTCGATATCGGCATCCGTCTCGTCGTTGATGCGGTCACAGCCTGCCTCCACCGCCTTGAGCAGGCGTTCGGCGTGGGTCATGAATTCAGGGTCTGTCATTACAATTTCACCATGTTGCTCAATATCTTCAGTTTAATGCGCGGCGGCGCCCGCGTTGCCGTTGCGGTCTTGAAGGCAGGTGCCTTGACGACCGCCTTGAGCGCTTGCGGGCAGCAAGGCGCTTTGTTTATACCGACCGAGCCGGCGGCCGCCAACCGCGCCACGCTGCCGGAAACCCTTCGCCCTGGTACGCGCAACGCACCCGCCACCACTTCGCCAGTGTCACCTGCCTCTTCACCTTCTGCGCCTCAATGACCTCACCCTTGATACCCCCTTTTCTGCCCGGCCAACCCCACTTCCACTACGAAAACGGATCGCTTCACGTTGAGGATGTTGCGCTGAACGACTTGGCTGCGAAGTTTGGAACGCCCCTGTTTGTCTACTCCAAAAACTCGATGTTGGCCGCTTTGGCCGCCTACCAGCGCGGCTTTGCGGGGCGCAACATTCAGATTTGCTATGCCATGAAGGCCAACCCGGCGCTGGGGGTGATCCAAGTAGTTGCAACGGCGGGCTGCGGTTTTGACATCGTGTCGGGTGGCGAGCTGGAGCGTGTCTTGGTGGCAGGTGCAACGCCATCCAAGATAATTTTTTCAGGTGTGGGCAAAACCCGTACCGAGATGCGCCGCGCTCTTGAAGTGGGCATTGGCTGCTTCAATGTCGAGAGCGAGCCAGAGCTGGATGTGCTCAATGACGTGGCGCTCTCCGTCGGCAAACGTGCGCCGGTGAGCATTCGCGTCAACCCGAATGTTGACCCGAAAACGCATCCCTACATATCCACAGGATTGAAGGGCAACAAGTTCGGCATCGCGCACGAGCGTGTGCTGCAGACTTACCAGCGCGCAGCCTCGCTGGCGGGCCTGCAGGTGGTCGGCATCGACTGCCACATCGGCTCCCAGATCACGCTGGAAGGCCCGTATTTGGATGCTGTAGATCGCATGCTGGATTTGGTGGAAACGATTGAAGCGGCGGGCATTGCCATTCACCACATCGACTTCGGCGGCGGCTTGGGCATCAACTACGACGGCACCGAGCCGCCCAAAGCCGACGATCTGTGGGCCAAATTACTGACCAAGCTCGATGCGCGTGGCTTTGGCAACCGGGCTTTGATGATCGAGCCTGGCCGCTCGCTCGTGGGCAATGCAGGCGCGTGCGTGACCGAGGCGCTGTACCTCAAACCCGGTGAGCAGAAGAATTTTTTGATCATCGACGCAGCCATGAACGACCTCCCCCGCCCTGCCATGTACCAGGCCTTTCACGATATCGTGCCGCTGAAGCCGCGCAGTGAGCCACCCATCACCTGGGAAGTCGTCGGCCCGGTGTGCGAAAGCGGCGACTGGATTGGTCATGACCGCGCCTTGGCCGTGCAAAGCGGCGACCTGCTAGCGGTGATGTCAGCTGGGGCATATTGCATGTCGATGGCCAGCAACTACAACTCGCGGGGTCGCGCGGCGGAAGTGCTGGTGGATGACCAACAAGCACACGTCATTCGAAATCGGGAAACGATTACCGACCAGATGCAGCACGAGAATTTACTATGAATAAAGTAGCTTCTTATGCATGTTATTCGAGGGCTGGAGCCTCATTTTATCGATAATTTTTCATTTTGCAGTGCTTTAGGCCTCTAATATACCTAATTTAGGTATGTTAGAGGCTTAAAACACTCAAACTATAAACAAAATTGGCCTCTAGCTCTCGTATCAATTGCATACCCAGCTATCTATTTTGATTTCACTTTACGCCACAGACGCCACCCGAGCAGCACGCCCAGAATGACGGCGTAAACCGCCACTTCGGCAAAATCGTTTTTGCCCGAACGCATCCAAAAGAAATGCAGCAGACCCAAGCCTGCAACGACATAAACCAGCTTGTGCAGCAGTTGCCAGCGCTTGGCACCCAGGGTTCTGATAGCGCGGTTGAACGACGTGGCGGCCAGCGGGGTCAGCAGCACGAACGCTGAAAAACCGACCAGGATGAAGGGGCGCTTGATGATGTCTTTGACGATGTCGGCGACGACAAATTCCATGTCGAACCAGCTGTAGCTAAGCAGGTGCATCACGACATAAAAGTAGACGAACAGGCCCAGCATGCGCCGAAAGCGCGCCAGCGCAGGTACATTCGCTATCGTTCTGAGAGGCGTGACGGCCAGCACGATGCACAGGAAGCGCAGCGTCCAGTCACCGGTGGAGCGCACCAACGCTTCGGCGGGGTTGGCACCGAGTTGATTGGTGATGGCTGCGTACAAGAGCCACGCGAACGGCAGCAAGCACAGCAGAAAGATGAGCGGCTTGGCGGCGGGGTGCAGCAGCGCTTTGGACAATCTTGCGCGGGCAAGAGTGAGTGCGGAGGGTGCGGCGGGCTTGGCAGCCGCCCCCGATGCCGCCACTTTCAACACAGATTCGCGCATCACAACTGACATCAAAACAACTTCTTCAAATCCATGCCGGCGTAGAGCTGCCCCACCTGCGCCTCATAGCCGTTGAACATCAGCGTTTTGCGTTTTTTGGCGAACAGGCCGCCTTCTTCGCCAATGCGCCGCTCGGTGGCTTGGCTCCAGCGCGGATGATCGACGTTGGGGTTGACGTTGGAGTAAAAACCGTACTCACTCGCAGCCGCCTTGTTCCAGGCGGTTTTGGGCTCTTTGTCGGTAAAGCGAATTTTGACAATGCTCTTGCCGCTTTTGAAACCATACTTCCACGGCACCACCAGACGCACCGGCGCGCCGCTCTGGTTGGGCAGCACCTCGCCGTACATGCCGAAGCTCAAAAGGGTGAGTGGGTTCATCGCCTCGTCCATGCGCAGGCCTTCGACATACGGCCAATCGAGCACGCGTGAACCTACGCCGGGCATGGTTTTGGGATCCGCCAGTGTGATGAATTCCAAGTATTTGGCGGCGCTGGTGGGCTCCACCGCCTTGATGAGTTCGGCCAGTGAATAGCCCACCCACGGGATCACCATCGACCAGCCTTCGACGCAGCGCAGGCGATAAATGCGCTCTTCCTGGGCGCTCAATTTCATCAAATCTTCCAGCGCGTATTTGGCGGGTTTTTTGACCAGGCCCTCGACCTCGACCGTCCACGGCTTGGTTTTGAGCGTGCCCGCGTTGCGTGATGGATCGGCTTTGTCGGTGCCAAATTCATAAAAATTGTTGTAGGTGCTGGCGTCTTTGTAGTCGGTCAGCTTTTCCATCGTTATCGCACCCGCCACACCGGATTTGACCGACGCCAGCGCCGCCAATTTGCCAGGCGCGACTACTGGAGTTTGGGCCAGAGCTTCGCGCGATGCCCAGCTCGCCATGGCAGCACCTGCTACGCCACCAGCCATCAGCTTCATCAAGTCGCGCCTGCCGTGGTAGATCGGCTGCGGCGTAATGTCACTGGATGTGGGGTGGATAAAACCGTCGTTACCTGTCTTGATCAGCATGGAAAATCCTTATGAGACTCGATGTTAGTGCTATGACATCTACAAACCTTACAACGTTCCGTAGCTGTGCAAACCGCTCAAAAACATATTCACGCCCAAGAACGCAAACGTCGTTACGGCCAAGCCCACCAGCGCCCACCAAGCCGCCACGGTGCCGCGCAGGCCTTTCATCAGGCGCATGTGCAGCCAGGCGGCGTAGTTGAGCCAAACGATTAATGCCCAGGTTTCTTTCGGGTCCCAGCTCCAGTAGCCACCCCAGGCCTCGGCCGCCCACAAGGCACCTAACACGGTGGCAATGGTGAAGAACGCAAAGCCGACAGCGATGGATTTGTACATCACATCGTCCAGCACCGACAGATCAGGCAACCTTGCCGCAATGCGTTTGCGCCCCATCAAAATCGCCGCGACGATCAGCGCCGCGATGCCAAAGTACACCACCCAGTAGCTGCTGCCATTGGCCGTGGCTTTGGTTCTGAACACCACGGGCTCGAAACACAGCACAATGCCCAGCAACCACAGCGGTGCCAGCTTGTACCACCGGGTTTCCTGCGCGTGCGACTTGATCAGGTACGCAAATGCGACCATCGCGGCCAACGCAAACGTGCCGTAGCCGATGAAGTTGGCGGGCACATGCAGCTTCATCCACCAGCTTTTGAGCGCGGGCACCAGGGGCTGAATTTCATGTGCCTCGCGCACCACCGTGTACCAGAGCAAAAAGCCGACTGCGGCGCTCACCACCAACATCACAAAAGCACCCAGACTGCGGGTGTTGTACTGCGCCTCGAAATAAAGATAGAAAGCCGCCGTCATCCAGCAAAACAGCACAAACACTTCATAAAGATTGCTGACGGGGATGTGCCCAATGTCGGCACCGAGCAGATAGCTTTCATACCAGCGCACCATGGTGCCGATCAGCGCCATGCCGACGGCTACCCACGCGAGGCGAGAGCCAATCAACTCCATCGTGCTGCTCTCACCCTTGGCAAAAATGCCCAGCCAGTAAAACGCTGTGCTCATGAAAAACAGCACGCTCATCCACAAAATGGCCGACTGGCTGGAGAGGAAATATTTGAGCCAAAAAACCTTTTCGGCATTGGCCAGATCGCCCTGGTAGGCGTAGATACCCGACAGCGACGTACCGGCCACCACTATCATCAGCACCCGAAGTGGCCGCCAAAACCAGCCCAGCGCGATGGCACTGGGCAGGGTCAGCAGCAAAATCGCTTTCTCCTAACCGTCCATCGCACCGGAGTACCGCGAGAAGGCGAACAGGCCCCCTGCAATGACCAGTGCGGCAAAGATCCAGTCAAGCACATTGCGTTTGGCGAAGTAGCCTTCGTTCAAACTGATCGACGGCAATGCCGTGCGGGTAGCGACCGTGGTGGTGGTGGCAGTATTCATGATCTCAGTCTTTCGCGCCAATCAGCTTGGCTTTCAATTCATCAAATTCGCGGTCACCGTCCATCGTTTTTCGATTGGTAGAAAGCGCCATCGTTGCTTGTGAGAACGCCGACCCTAACGGTGCCAGCCACACCCAGATGCGCCGCTCACGCACGTACAGCATCGCAAAAATCCCCAAAATCAGAAACGCGCAGCCCAGGTAAACGATGTTCTTGCCCGGTGCGCGCGCCACCTGGAACACGCTGGCCTGCACCAGTTTGAAATCGGTCAACTGCAAGGCCATGGGCGCGGGGTAATGCTGCACGTCGCTCAAGGCAAAAACTGCCTGCGTCATGAAGCCCTGCGTCTTTTCATTTGCCTCCAGCGGCTTCAAACCCGCTTGCAGACGCGACTGTTGCGCCAGCTCATACAGCGCGCCGTTCAATATGCGCACCAGCACATCGCCCGCGCGGGTGCGCTCGGCCTCGGGCACATTGGATTCGATGAAATCCGA
>JANNFW010000333.1:0-3193 GCA_031380235.1 Rhodoferax sp.
GGATTTGGCATCGAAGTACGGCGATTTGGGGTCAAACTGCGTCGGGTCGGGCCGCGTGGCGGATGCGATCTGCGCGATGCCAACAATGCCCGGCTCAGCGCAACTGGAGTGGTAGAACAGCACGCCATCCCCCACGCGCATGCCATCACGCATGAAGTTGCGGGCCTGGTAGTTGCGCACGCCAAACCAGGGGACGGTTTGCTTCGGCGCGGCCAGTGCATCGTCGATGGAGACCTCTTCGGGCTCGGATTTCATCAGCCAGTAATTTATCTTCGCCAGGGGCATGGCTCAGCCTTTCAGAAGCTGGCGCAACACGTAGGGCAGGATGCCGCCACTTTGGTAGTAGTCCACTTCGATCGGTGTGTCGATGCGCAGGGTGACGATTAATTGCGTGGTGGTGCCGTCCGCACGGGTGACTCGCAATAGCGCATCGCTTTGCGGCAACAGGTCGGCACGAGGAATCACGTCGATCAACTCGTCGCCCTTCAACCCCAGCGAGACCCAAGAATCCGCTCCCTTGAATTGCAGCGGTAGCACGCCCATGCCCACCAAATTGCTGCGGTGGATGCGCTCAAAGCTCTTGGCGACCACGGCCTTGATACCCAATAGCGCCGTGCCTTTGGCCGCCCAATCGCGACTCGAGCCGGTGCCGTACTCCTCACCCGCGAACACCACCGTGGGCACGCCATCGGCGATGTACTGCATGGCGGCGTCGTAGATCGGCATCTTGTTGTTGAGGTCTGGGCCATCATGCTGATAAATCGTCACGCCGCCCTCTTCGCGCGAGCCCGACTCGTCCGGCGGAATCATCAGGTTCTTGATGCGCACGTTGGCGAAGGTGCCGCGCATCATCACATCGTGGTTGCCACGGCGCGCGCCATAGCTGTTGAAGTCCGCCTTTTGCACGCCGTGGGCTAGCAGCCATTGGCCTGCGGGTGAACTCTCTTTGATCGAACCCGCGGGCGAAATATGGTCGGTGGTGATCGAGTCACCAAACAGTGCCATCACGCGCGCGCCCACGACCTGCACGGGTGCCGCGAGAGGCGCTGCACCGTCATCCATCGCAAAATCACCAAAGAACGGAGGCTCGGCGATGTAGGTGCTGGTGGGCCAGTTGTAGGCTTGGCCGCTTACGCCTTTAATGTTGTCCCACAGCTTGCCCGGCTCGGTTTTGACCTTGGCGTAGTTGGCCTGAAACGCCTTGCCGTTCATCGCAAATTTCAGCAGCTTGTGGATCTCATCAGATGTGGGCCAGATGTCGCCCAGGTAGACATCACGGCCACCCTTGCCTTGGCCCACAGGCTGGGTCATCAAGTCGCGGTTCACCGTACCTGCAATGGCGTAGGCCACCACCAGCGGCGGGCTGGCGAGGAAATTCGCCTTCAAGTTCGGGTGAATGCGGGCTTCGAAGTTGCGGTTGCCAGACAGCACGGCCGCACAGACCAAATCATTTTTAGTGATAACTGCATTCAGCTCCGCTGTGAGATCGCCCGCGTTGCCAATACATGTGGTGCAGCCGTAGCCCGCCAACGCGAAGCCGAGCTTTTCAAGATAGGGCAGCAAACCCGTCTCAGTTAAATACTCGGTGACGATGCGCGAACCGGGCGCGAGTGAAGTCTTGATGTGCGGCTTGACCTTCAGCCCCGCCTCTACCGCTTTTTTGGCCAGCAAGCCCGCTGCCAGCAGCACGCTGGGATTGGAGGTGTTGGTGCAACTGGTGATCGCAGCGATCAGCACGTCGCCATTGCCGATGGTGATGTCTGCCCCGGACGCTGGCACCACCTGGGCTTCGGTATGCGCGGACGCGAGCGTGGGCTTACTGCCTTCCATTTCAGCGACCTGGCGTGGCGCACCCAAGGGCGTAGGAATCGGCCTTGGCAGTTTGTCGGGTAACGGCTCGCCCGATGTTCGCGCCAAATGCCTGGTGTGGAACACAGCAGCGCTTTGGTTAAACCCGTTTTCTGAATTGGGTTTGGAGAACAGTGACTCAAATTGCGCCGCCACTTTGCCCAGTTCAATGCGGTCTTGCGGGCGCTTGGGGCCGGCCAGGCTGGGCGTGACGTTGCCCAAATCAAGCTTGACCACTTGCGAATAGTCGATATCGCCCAAAGAATCGGAGGCACCTGCGGTGCCGGGAACACCAAACAAGCCCTGCGCTTTGAAGTAGGCCTCAAACGCTTCAATCTCCGCCTTGGTGCGGCCCGTGCCCTTGAAGTAATCCAGCGTTTTCTCATCCACCGGGAAAAAGCCCATCGTCGCGCCATATTCGGGGGCCATGTTGGCGATGGTGGCGCGGTCTGGCAGGCTTAAGCCGCGCGTGCCGTCGCCATAAAACTCGACGAACTTACCCACCACTTTGTGGGTTCGCAAGATCTCGGTCACCGTCAACACCAAGTCCGTCGCCGTTACGCCCTCGCGCAGTCGACCGGTCATCTCAAAGCCGACGACATCGGGTGTCAAAAAGTAAACTGGCTGGCCGAGCATCGCCGCTTCGGCCTCAATGCCCCCACAGCCCCAGGCCACCACGCCGATGCCGTTGATCATCGTGGTGTGACTGTCGGTGCCGACCAGGGTGTCGGGATAGCAAATTCCATCAGCGGTTTTGTGCACACCGCGCGCGAGGTACTCCAGGTTCACCTGGTGCACGATGCCAAAGCCCGGCGGCACGACGCGAAATGTGTCGAATGCCTGCATGCCCCATTTCATGAACTCGTAACGCTCGCGGTTGCGCTGGAATTCGAGCTTCATGTTCAAGTCCAGCGAGTTCTTCTTGCCGTAATGATCGACCATTACCGAATGATCGACCACCAGATCAACCGGCACCAGGGGCTCGATGCGCTTGGGGTTTTTGCCCAGCTTCACCGCTACGCTGCGCATCGCCGCCAGATCAGCCAACAGCGGCACGCCGGTGAAGTCTTGCAGCACTACGCGCGAGACGACAAACGGGATCTCATGCGTGCGCGGCGCGTTCGGCTGCCAGTTGGCGACCTGCGCCACGTGTTCTGGGGTCACGCGCTGACCATCGCAGTTGCGCAAGACCGACTCCAGCACGATGCGCATCGACACCGGCAGGCGCTTGACGTTGGGGAACTGCTTGGCCAGCGCAGGCAGGGAATAGAGCTTGCCTGATTTGCCAGATGGCGTTTGGAAGGACTTCAGCGTGGACGCGAAGGCGTGGCTGGGGACTTTGGGC
>JANNFW010000337.1:0-1754 GCA_031380235.1 Rhodoferax sp.
CCGGCACTTTAACCCGCGCGCGATAGCGCCGATCCATCACGGCCAACAGGCCCCCCAGCGCCATTAACACGCAACCGCCCCATATCCAGTTGACGAATGGCTTGTGGTGCAACCGGATGCTCCAGGCCGTTGTACTCACCGGCTCGCCCAATGCGACATAAAGATCACGGCCAACACCCCGGTCAATCGCCACTTCGGTCATCGCCATGCGACTGACCGTGTAAACGCGTCGCTCGGGGTACAAGGTCGATACTACTTTTCCGTCGCGGCTGACTGTCAACTTTGCCTGATTCGCTGCGTAATTGGGGCCGGTGATCTGCTTGATGCTTTCGAGCTGAAAACTGTAGCCGCCCGCAGTCGCGGTGTCGCCCGGTTCCATCCGTACGTCATTTTCGGTTTGGAAGCTACTGACCACTGTCACGCCAACGATGAAAACCGAAACACCAAAGTGAGCCAGCAGCATGCCGTAGTAGCTTCCAGGTTGCATGGCGAGCGGCTTCATGATCCCCGGTGCTGGGTGCTCACGCACACGGGTGATGAGGTTCAGCACCGCCGTGCTGGCGACCCAGGCGGCCAGGAGCAAGCCCAAGCCTGTCATCGGTGTCCAATGGCCCAAAACGAAAGGTGCAATCACCGCGCTGGCAACACTCACGGCAACTGCCCAGCGAAGGCGTCTGGCAAGGTCGATCACGTCGGCCTGACGCCAGCGCGTCATAGGCCCCACGCCCATCAGGAACAGAGCAGGCGCAATCAAGGGCACGAACACGGCCACAAAGTATGGCGCGCCGACAGACAGCTTGCCCATGCCCAAGGCATCAATCACCAAAGGGTAAATGGTGCCCAACAGCACTGCCGCAGCGGCCACCAACAGCAGCACATTATTGGCCAGCAGCATCGACTCGCGCGATACCATCTCGAAGCTTCCGCCCAAGCCGACACGCGGCGCGCGCCACGCGATCAGCGCGAGAGAGCCACCAATCACCAGCGCCAGAAACGCCAGAATGAAAACCCCACGGGCGGGATCCGTCGCAAATGCATGAACCGAACTGAGCACGCCCGAGCGCACAATGAACGTGCCCAATAGCGACAGCGAAAAAGTGATGATGGCCAGCAGCGCCGTCCACAATTTGAAGCCGCCACGTTTCTCCGTGACGGCCAGCGAGTGCATCAGTGCTGTGCCTACCAGCCAGGGCATGAACGAGGCGTTCTCCACCGGGTCCCAAAACCACCAGCCGCCCCAACCCAGTTCGTAATAAGCCCAAAAACTGCCCAGGGCTATGCCGAGAGTCAGGAAGCACCAAGCCACTGTCGTCCAGGGACGCGACCAGCGTGCCCATGCGGCATCCAACCGGCCCGACAGCAGCGCCGCGATGGCAAACGCAAAGGCCACCACAAAGCCGACATAGCCCATGTAGAGCATGGGTGGGTGGATGATCATGCCAGGGTCTTGTAGCAGCGGGTTCAAATCATTGCCATCGGCCGCAGCCGGTAGCAGCCGCTCAAATGGGTTGGAGGTGAGCAGGGTGAACAGCAAAAACCCGCAACTGATCAAGCCCATTACACCCAGTACGCGCGCCACCATGCGGTCGTCTAACTGTTTGGAGAAGATGGATACCGCCAGCGTCCAGCCCGACAGAATCAGTGACCACAGCAGGATAGAGCCCTCGTGGTTGCCCCACACAGCGGTGAATTTATAAACCAGCGGCAGCGCCGTGTTGGAGTGCCGTGCTGCCAGCATCACCGAAAAATCATTG
>JANNFW010000342.1:0-3425 GCA_031380235.1 Rhodoferax sp.
CTCGCCACCGGCCTTGGCTGAGATGTTCCGGCGGGCCTCGGTCGCAACATACCCATCGGCAACCAGAATATGCCCCGCAACATGCAATTCGTGCACCAACAGTCGAACGGCACCGGCTGAACGGGCAGCAGAAAACAGGACGTTAGCGTCCAGGAAAATACGCATAGGCTGAATCAGGCTTTGGTGCCGTTAAGGCCGTGTTTTGAGCTTTGGCAGCACTGCAGCCAGTTCGGCTTCGGCATGGTCAAACTCCTGCAGGCGCTCGGGCGTGTACAGCTCCAGCGGCAAAGTAACCGCTGGGCGCAGCAACAGCCCCTGCGGCGTGGTTTCTGCAATCAGTTGGTCGTCGGTCTTCAAGCCCATGGCCTGGCGCAACCTGACCGGCAATGTGACGACACCGCGGCTATTGATGGTGAGAGTAGCTTGCATGATTGCAGTTTAGCTGAAATGCAGTAATTCAGCAATTTGACGATGCTTGGCAAACTTCTCGGTTCGGCAGTTCCACAGTTTTTGGACGATGGTGGCTGAGTATGTGGTGCGGGTGTCTCTGGATTGAGAAAACGAAGCAGCAGGTAAAACTGTCTTCCTGCGTCCAGTCCACAAACAAGTATTCGAAAAACGTTGCACTTCTGAGTCTTCCCAGTCAAATCCGCCGTAAACCCGCACGCCGACAGCCACGGTGGCACCGTTCTAAGTGAAGGACAGTCGCAGATTGCGCGTCTCGGCCCAACTTGAAGTCCCAAATTGCGACTTCAAAATGAGTACAGCACCAAATCACCGGCCACACGCACGACACCTGCCGCCTCCAGTTTGGCTACTACGGAATCAATTTGCTCCTCAGTGCTGCCCTCACCCAGCAGCGCACCAACATGTCGAAGAAACGGCTTGAGCTTGCGCGGCGCTTTGCTGCCCATCTTGATCAAGCCTTTTTGAATGCGGGCGAGCGTCTTGGCCTGCGGGTTGGACGCTGCGGCCCGGGCTACGGCAACTGGCTTTGCCTTGGCAGGTGTGGGTGCCATCTTGGCGGGAGGCTTTGGCACCACCTTTCTGGCTACAGCCTGCTGGGGTGTAGCCTTCTTTGCAGCGCCCTTCTTGGCTGGCGCTCTAACCATAGGCAATTTCGTAGCCACAACTTTTTTGGCGGAAGCCTTCTTGGCAACCACCTTTGTGGGGGCCGCAGGAATCGCAGCGTTCTTGGCAGGTGCAGGCACTTTCAGCGCCACAGCTTTTTTGGTAGACGCTACCTTTATAACAGGAGTGGGTTTGCCTTCGTAACCCACGCGCTTAGCAGCAAAACCCAGCAGACTGGCATGTGCAATCATGGGGTCGTAGCCCTTGTCATTGGCAACCACCACCAGCTCCGCCAGCGGGTGCTTGGCAGCTACATAGCCCAGATAAAAGGAGAGATGAAAGTCCAGCGCGTTCGGGCCCGCGCCCGAACGTGGTACACGCGTCACCCGCGCATGATTCTCAGCAAATTGATTAGCTTGATGAGTCTGATGCGGGCCGTGGAATAGCCACACATCCGTAAAGCCCGGCGCGAGTTTTTCCAATTCGTCTAGTGTGGGCTGGACGTTTTCATAGTCCACCAGTGCATGCAGTTCTTTCATCTAGTTTCCCAGAAAGTTTGTATCCAGCAAGAAGCGCATTTATTGACACTTCAGCTTTCTTTACCTGCGACAACGGTTTTGACGATATGGCCTGCTGCAATAGCCTATCAATGCGTTGCCTGGCCTTGGCTTCTGGTGTCATTCGTTGTGCATACAAAGATTCTAGATGCGCAATTTCTCTTTTTCGCAATTTTGAAGAAAAATTAACCTGAAGGTTAATTTTTTCAAAAAACAAGGTAAAAAACGAAGAATATCAAGCCAAATCGCCTTCTAGCTCTCGAATATCATACATATACAGCTATATATTTAGTAGCAATTTCTCGCTCAACGCTTCACCAGATCAGTCATCTCCATCATGCGCCTGTGAACACAATCCGCCGACGCGGCCTGTTGCCAAAGGACTGACGATGGATGGGATGTGGGTGGACGCTGCGCGCAGCGTGAGGTGCTGATCAAGCCGCTTGAAGGTACAGCGACCGCAGCCGCAGCTGCTGTTTTGAATCGAGCCGCATCGCACGCTCCAGATACTGATCAACGCTGCCGTGGCTGCTAGCGACAGCCTCAAACGCAGCATCCAGAAAACCCGTTTGTACCCGCGCGATCACGTTGCGTACCTCGGGTGGCGCGTGGCTGCCCACCAGCTCGGGCGGGCGAAACAGCTTGTTGGTCAGCAGGTAATCCTGCATCACCACAGATTCTGAAACACCCAAGGCTCGCAGGATGAGCGCAGCGGCAAAACCGGTGCGGTCTTTGCCAGCGGTGCAGTGGAATACCAGCGGCGCGTCGTCCTCGAGCAAGTGCGCAAACAGCTCGGCAAAGCGCGGCGAGTTGTCGTGCACGAAGGCGCGGTAGGTTTGCTGCATCAGGTGCACGGCGTCCTCGGGGCGCATGCCATTACCCTTCTCCAGCAGGGCCGTGATGGCTTGTACGACAGTCGGCTCAATCGCCAGCGAAGAAACCCGCGCGCCAGGGATCGCGCAGACCTGGGCGGTGCGCTCCGCCGCACCTCTGAAATCAAGCACCCGCGCCACGTTGAGCTGGTTGATCTGCGCAATGTCGTCACCATTCAACAAACCCAGATGGTCAGATCGAAACAGCTTGCGCCATGCGACCACCCTACCCGCGTGGCCGGTGTAGCCGCCCAAATCGCGAAAATTGGAGGCACCCGACAGCGGGACAGAGCGATTGAGAGGACGAGGGGTCGAAGTCATGCCTGGATTTTATCGGTCACGCGATGGCGCGACAAAACCCGGCACCCGTTCAAACTCACCGCCAGAGCTGGCCCATCACACTGCCGAAATTTTTTACCAGATCTGGCCAAAGCTCCAGCGTTTGGGCTGCACCCACTGCCCGCCCATTGCGCACTACCGGCTTGCCCGCCACGAACACTTGGTCAAATGCAGAGGTGGGGCTTGAGAACACCAGTGCATCGAGCTGTTGCGCAGGTGGCACACCGACCAAAGACGGTGCACCGCGATCAAGGACTAAAAAATCTGCTCGATTGCCGACGGCGATTCCACCCAAAACCAGCCCCGTGGCGGCTCTCCCCCCCGCGAGTGCTGACTCAAACAGCGCAGCCGCACTGCTGGGCTGGCTCGAAGACTGGGCAGCAACATTGCGCTGACGATGAACCAGGCGCTGTGAATATTCAAGCAGGCGCAGCTCCTCGGGCCAACTGCGCGTGACGGGGCTGTCTGAGCCGACGGACCACGTTCCACCCAGGCCTGCATAGCCTGGGCAATCAAAAACGCCATCACCCAAATTGGCCTCCGTTGACGGGCAAATCACCACCGACGCACCGCTTTGTTGACTGCC
>JANNFW010000381.1:0-5464 GCA_031380235.1 Rhodoferax sp.
TGGTGGATGCGCCTTGAATGTTGAGCCTGCGCTTGGCCGACTCTTGAAACACGATGCGCAGGCCATGCGGGTCAATGGCGCTGAATCCGCCCAGCGCTTTGCTAATCCGCTCCAGCGTGGCGTCGTCTTTTACGCCCCACACCACCTCGCGCAGTGTTGGGCCGGGCTCCATAGCGGGAGCTAGCGTCACATCATCCGGCTTGCGTATGATCACCTGCGCGCCATTGAGCGTTTCCCAAACTTGTTTTTCGGAGGTGTCTTCGAGAGACTTCAACCCCCAGTCCGAAAAGAAGCGACGGGTGTCGTCCCAGTTCTGGGGCGTGCCATCGCTGCTGTAGGTGATGGCATCGATGCCTTCAATGCCAATCGTTGGGGCTTGATTCATAGCTTGGTCACTCAAACTGTCAGTGAGCTGGCGCGGTTGTGCAGAAACCGCAACGCCGACAGCACCGTGAGAGCCGAAGTTTTAGGGTTGTCAGCCAACGGCTTGCCGCGAAACTCAATCCTCATTTCCCCAAAGGCACCCTTGGCGCGGATTTCGTGCACGTTGGTTGTCACTGACGGATCTGAGATCAACCGCACGTGGGTTTTGTCCAGCCCCAGGCCCGCCAGCGCGATGGTGGCGGCGACGTTGGCATTCTTCGGATAGAGCCGCGCGGCTTCACGCGCTGTAGCTTGCAGGATGACGGTGATTTTCTGGCTACTGACGGGCGCAGGTGCCCAGGATGAAGGCGGTTTGCGCCCGGTGTAAGTCACTTCATCAAGCCCACCCAAGCGCGCTGCGGCGATTGCATCCATTCCGCCAATCGCACCGCTCAATAGGTGCACCTGTGTGCCGCCTTGCAATGCGGCATCGCTCAGACGCTCGGGCAAACCCGGCTCGGCCAGCGCACCGGTGGACAGCACGGCGCATTCCACGCCGCGCCTTAAAGCCTCCATCACGTGCGTGCCCAGCGCTTCGTGGCCTGCACATTCCAGACAAAGCTGGGCACCCAGCGGCACCTCGGTAACGACTCTGATCGGCACCCTCATTTCTTCGATGGCAGCCATCGCATCGCTCACGCCGACAGCGCGCACGACGACGTGACTCACCGTGATCAAGCTCGAACTCTGTAGCCGCCTGCAAATAGCTTGCCCGATGGCACCAAAACCGATCAGCACCACATTCACGGGTCAGTCCTTCTTCAAGATAGGGCCGGCAAATTTGGCCGCAAATGGCCCCCAGGCCTTCATGTCAACCTCGACCATCACCGGGCCGCTGAGCTGCATCGCCTGAGACAGAATGTGATGTGTCTGCGAAGGCGCGGTCAGTTTGAAATGCGGGAGCTTGAGGCTCTGGCAAAGCTGCGCGAAATCCGGCGTGTGCAGATCGACGTAGCAATGGCGGCCGCCATAAATGTCGTCTTGAATATTCTTGATGACGCCGTAGCAACTGTCATTCATCACAAGCAGCAGCAGATTGGCCTTCTCTTGCACGGCACAGGCCAGTTCACCCAGGTTGAGAATCAGCCCACCATCGCCCACCAACGCAATCGTCTTACGACTCAGCGTGTGCGTGATATCGGCAACGGCCACGCCAATCGCCATTGCCAGCCCCTGGCCAATACCGCCGCCCAGGGCGTGCACGCCAGCACGCGGGTGATCCAGCGCAGGCGCACGATTGCCCCACATGCTGTTGGACAGTGTGATGTCGCGCACCCACCAGATGGCGCTACCCGCTGCGGCTTCCAGTTCGTTTTTCAGGGCGAGGTAAGGGCCAAGCGCCGCATCGACCTGGGCTTGCGCGGCATTACGCGCGCGTTGCACATCGCCTACCAGCGCGGTGTCCACGGCCATGTGGCCCTCCAAGCGATCTGCCAAAGCGTGCAACGTTTGCAGCGCATCACCATGCACAAAAAAATCGCTGGTGTAGCCGCGGTTGTGGGCCAGCGGGTTGGCATCGATGCGGTACAGCGGCTGCGGTAGTTTGAGTTTGTAGCGCAGCGTTTCGTTACTGCGCAGGCGTGAGCCCACCACCAGCATGGCATCACAATTTTGGTACAAATCTTCAGCGGGCTTTTGCAGGTTGTAAGAGCCCAGTGTGGCCGGATGATCTTCAGGAATAATGCCTCGCCCTTGCACCGAGGTCACCACGCCCCAGCCCATCTTGACAAAGCGTTCGACTGCAGCGCGCGCGCGCCGTGCTCCGCCACCGAGCCACAGCAGTGGTCTCTTTGCGGCCGCCAGGCGTTGAGCCAGCGCGTCGATGGCGGTATCGGACGCGTTTGTAGGCGTCGGGAAAATGGGTTCGATGTCCGCTGGTAAATCGAGCAGGGTGGCTTGCACGTCAATCGGAATTTCAATGCTGACCGGCCCACACGGTGGCGTGAAGGCGAGGCGTACCGCCTCGCGCAGAGTGGCCAGTGTCGTTTGTGGATCGCGAATCCGAAAGGCCGCTTTGCTCACCGATTGCAGCATGGCCAACTGCGCCGGGGCTTCGTGGATAAAACCTAAGTCGCGATCCAGGTACTCGGCCTCGATCTGCCCCGTCAAATGCAACAGCGGTGTGCCTGCCGTAAGGGCCTCGATCAAAGCACCCGCCGCGTTACCCGCACCCGTGCCTGTGCTGGTCACACAGACACCCAGCAGGCCCGTGACACGCGCATACGCGTCGGCCATGTTGCAGGCTCCTGCCTCGCCGCGCGCGCAGATGAATCTAATGCCCGTTGGCAAATCCTTTCGCGCATTGAAAGCATCCAGCATGGGCATGTTGTGGATGGAGATCACGCCAAATGCCGCGCGTGTGCCGCACTGCTCGACAAAGCGTGCCACCAGCTCGCCCACCGTGATTTGGGGAGGCGTTCGGTTCATGCGGTTGATTTTTCCAAGGCTCGAAGCGTCGCTGGCGCGGCTTGGGGTGAATGGCTGAGCCGCTGCGACAGCCGAGTTGCCGCGGCCTGCACATGCGCAATCAACTCGGCCTGGCGGGGCTCCGAAACCCTGGACGCGGGTACCGTGACGCTGATGGCGGCAGTGACCGAATGGCGGTCATCAAACACCGGCGCCGCAATGGTGGAGATACCCGCTTCAAACCCGCCTTGGCTGATGCCGTAGCCGCGCGCCGCGATATCGTCGATCAACTTCTTGAGCGCCACCAGCGTGGTGGGCGTTTGCGGCGTGAAGGCCACAAGCGGGGTGCTGGCGTACAACTCACGCAAGTTCGCCGCGCTCTGGTTGACCAGCAGGACGCGCCCCAACACTGTGGCGTGCGCTGGCAAGCGTGCGCCTACTTGAATGGAGTTAAAAAGCGATGACTGGCCCGCCGCCTTGGCTACAAACACCACCTCGCGCCCGTCACGCACCACCAAGTGTGCGGAAAGCCCGGTCGCGGCACTCAACGCTTCCAGCACCGGGCGACCGTGCTCGGTCAACTCCATCGCGGACAGGTATTCAAAGCCCAGTTGCAGCACGGCCAGCCCCAACTTGTAGTGGGCACTGTCGCCCACGCGTTCGACAAAGCCCATCAGCTCCAGGGTTTGCAACAGGCGAAACACCGAGGCACGCGGCAAGTCCATTCGGCGCGACAACTCGGCACCGCTTAAGCTGCGCCGCTCGCGCGTGAATTGCCCCAGCAACTGCAAGCCGCGTTGCAGGCCGGGCACGACATAGCGGTCAGAAGCGGTGATGTCGCTCATGCGTGGGCCTCCTGAATCACGTTGAGTCCGAGTAGCTGGCTGACGGCATCTGCCGCTTCAATCGCACACGCATGACCAGCGCCAGCCAGCGAGATGTAGGGTGCACCGACACGCGCAGCCGCCGCCCTGCAAGCTGCGGGCGGGGTGACGGTGTCCGCATCGCCGCTGGCGACGATGATGGGGCAGCGGAGCGCTTCCAGGTCGGTGAGCAAATCTCCATTGGCCAACATACGTGCCGCCTGCGCGTAGCCGCGAGGATTGATTTGCGCCATGATCGATTGGACGAGTTCAATCTGCTCTGAGGCAGCAGCGGATGACAGCATCGCCGCACCGCGCGATTGGGCCATTTGCGCTGGCCCCAAGCGCGCGAGCGTGTCCAGACGGTCTTTGAGTTTCTCCGCACGCACGGCAGCATTCGCACGCGCGTAACCCTGCGCGGGTGCCAGCAAGATCAATTGTTTGACGCGCTCTGGCACCAACCGAGTAGCGCTTGCGACCATCAGGCAACCCAGCGAGTGACCCACCAGCGTGATCGGCGGTGGCACTTCGCCCGCTAATCCATCAGCAGCGCGAACAGCGTCCAGCCAGGCCCACATTTGCAGTGCATAGTCGCGTGCAGTGAGCGCCTGCGCAGGCAGCGCGGCGCTGGCACCATAGCCCGGCGCATCCCAGGCCAAGACGCGAACGGATGAATCAGTGATCTTCGTCGCCTGCAAGAACTGATAAACCCAGCTTGCAGAGCCCGAACCAATGCCGTGCAACAGCACATGTGTGACAGGTAAGGTGGATGCGCCGACCGGTGCCGCGCTGCGGTACTGCACTACGCCCGCTGGTGTGGCGACCTGGAGCGGCTTAAACTGAGCGAGTTGATCGACGAGCTGCATGGCGTGTTGCGGGTGATATCAGTTGCGCTTTAGCTTGGCCAGCGGGCTATCGGGCGGGTACACCGGCGTGATGGGCTGGGGCGAACCGAGCATCACGCACATCAACGCATCTTCGTCGCCGATATTGATCTCTTCTCGGTACACACCCGGTGGTACCGAGATGAAGTCGCGCTCTTTAAGCACCGACTCCCACCGCTGGCCGTCCTTTTCGCAGATCACTTTCATCATGCCGCGCATGATGAAGAAAACCTCTTCCACGTCGTAATGGATGTGCGACGGGCCCTCGTGCCCCGCAGGAATCACCATGGTGGAAAAGGTGAAGTGCGAGGCCACCACGGTGTTGCTGTCTTTGGCGACACCGGTGCCGCCGGTGCCCATGTAGCGCATCTGCGCGCGGCGATATTTGGGATCGTGGTCGGCCTGGAACTTCAACGCGTCCCAATCGTAACGGCGCGTGGCGTAGCGGGCGATGCGGCTCTCCATCCATTCGGCGAAGGTCTGGCCGTCAGCTTGCAGCATGGCTTTCTGAATATCGGCCTCTGCCGGAATATTGGCGTTCAACAAGCCGCGCTCGTTGAACAGGGGCTGGTTAGCAGCGGGCGATGCATTCATGGACGGTCCTTTCAATTCATGACAAAGCCGCCATTCACGGGCAGCACTTGTCCGGTGATGAATCCGCTGGCGCGGGTCAGTAAAAAAAGCGCGGCGGCATTCACATCTTCGGGCACTTGCGGGCGTTGGATGGCGCGGCCTTGCAGATACTGGTCGTGGCGGGCTTCGGGCACGTATTGTGTGGCCTCGACCAAAGTCAAACCCGGCGCGATGGCGTTGACGGTGATTCCCTGTGCGCCCAGTTCACGCGCCATGGAGCGGGTCATCGAGATCACCGCCCCTTTGCTGGCGACG
>JANNFW010000418.1:0-4164 GCA_031380235.1 Rhodoferax sp.
CTGGCGATGAATTCTTTGAGGGCAAGCGTTACAGCGGCCTTCTTTGTGGACTCACCGCTAACCGCAACCACGCGGTCAAGCAGGAACGGATCCAATGCGAGATTTGTTGCCATGTCGTACTCCTTGTGTAGCAGTCTACACATTGGGATGCCAAAGTGCAAGCGGCGGTTGGCGTCGCAGTCTGACGTCGGGGCCATCCGTATCGCAACACACGTGGCGCAGCCGCAGCCTGCAATTGCGTTTCCGTATCGAGCGAACGGTTAGACTGCAATCGATCGCAGACGATCAAAGTCAATATTCATTCTCCGCAGCACTGGAATGAACGAGTTGGGCTCAAACCCGTAAAGACCGCGCCAATCCTGGCCCGCCGTATTTACCGGATAGCGAAACAAGATGCTCGGCGGCGCATCCCGCAACGGCGCGAGTTGGGCAATTTCTTCAGCAGTCACGTCGGAAGGATATTCCTTTCTGAAAGGAACCTCCCATTCAAATTCCGACTCCGGAAATTGCGCGCGGTATTCATCGCTGAGCTTCTGAAGATCGTGGCTCAGCTTCCAAACGTCTTGCGCGGGCATGCGTTTCAGCAACATTCCCTTCAACATAAGTTCCGTTGCGTGCGCCGACATCATCAGTACGACCGAGCCATCAGCCCATGTGCACTTTACCGATTGCGCCAGCACCTCACACAACGCGAGCGCGCCGCGCAAGTATGAATCTGCATACGAGAACATTTTTTCCGGCACAGAGAGCCGCCGGATTTCCGCGTCAGTGACCATGCGCCATGCCATTTCGGTCTAACGCAACGCACTGGGGCAAAAGCTGGCAACCCGGTCTGAAAAAAAGGTCATTCTCATCGCTCCGCTGAAATTCTTTGATCCATCACAAATCGCGCCAAACCCGGCAATTGCAAAGCATCACTGCAGCCCTGTCTGTCGCGCAATCTTCACTGATCTGCGTCCCACAGAAGTATCCCCAAATTCATGGGGGCTGTCGGACGCTGCAATTGAGAAGTTAAGCTCGAAAAATGGTCAGTCTGGTCCAAGTTCATTTTTACTACATTTGTAGTCAATTTTCTCCAAAAATGAACCTGGGAGTTCATTTTTAAGCTCAAATCGCGAATATATGAATAAAATACAGCTCTAGCTCTCGTGGAATATGCACAATAAGCTATTTAATACATAGCACCTCTAATCAACTAATCCACCAACGCCGCATAAACCATGTCGCGATACAGATGTCGGTAGTACTCGCGCTGGTTGGGGGCCTGGATCATCAGCGTGGCGAAGAAGTCTTCTTTGGGGTCGATGAAAAACGTGGTGCCCGCCAAGCCGCCCCAGTAGTACATGCCGACGGAGCCGGGAACGCTGGCCAAGCCGGTTGCTGTACGCACGGCGAAGCCCAGGCCGAAGCCGTAGCCGGGGGACATTAGGGCGCTGGAGCCGCCTGCGTTGATGGGGATGGTGCCCAGGTGGTCGGCGGTCATGAAATCCACCGTGCGCGGCCCGAGCAATCGCACACCGTCCAGCTCGCCACCGTTCAACATGAATTGCATGAAGCGCGCGTAGTCCATTGCGGTAGATGTCAAGCCGCCGCCACCAGACTCGAAGGCGACGCTCTGGCGCACGTCAAACACCTTCATCAGCGGCGCGCCTTCCGGGTCTTTGGCAAAAGGCTCGGCGATTTTTGAATGCTGTTCAGGCGCTACGGAGAAGGCCGTGCAATTCATGCCCAGCGGTGCGAAGATTTTGTCTTTCAAGAACGTGCCCAAGGTATGGCCGCTGAAGACTTCAATCAGCCGCCCCACCACGTCGGTCGAGCGGCTGTATTCCCATACGGTGCCAGGTTGGGCTATGAGGGGCATCGCGGCCAGCGCGGGGATGAATTCAGCATTGGGGCGATCTCGCAAATCAGTTCTGATACGCGACCTGCCATATTGCTTTTGCACCGGGCCGTTGCCCAAAAACTCGTAGGTTAAGCCCGACGTGTGGCGCAGCAAATCCTGCACAGTTGCGGCGCGATTTGTGGGGACAAGCGTGTCCACGCCGTCCACCACGCTCAGGACGTGTTGGTTAGCAAACTCAGGCAAATACTTCGCCACCGGGTCGCCCAACAGCACTTTGCCTTGCTCGTACAGCGTCATCAGCGCCACCGAAACAATCGGCTTAGTCATCGAGTAGATGCGAAAGATGGAGTCGTTCGTCATCGGCGTTTGAGTGTCGGTCTGCTGAAAGCCGAGGCTTTCAAACAAAGCAACTTTGCCGTGCCGCGCAATCAGCGCCACGCAGCCGGGCAGGCGGTGGCGGTTGACCTCGTCTTGCAGCACGTCCAGAAGACGTTGAATCCGATCCTGCGAAAAACCCAACTCGGCGGGCATCGCGGTGGGTAGCGTCGATTGCATCGTCATCTCAATTTCCGTAGCGCTGGCGGGCCAACGCAGCGCCTTGCGCCAGTGCTTCGAGCTTCTTGACGGCCACCTCGCGGCTCATGGGGGCCAGGCCGCAGTTGGTGCACGGGAACAAACGGTTTTTGGGCACGAATTGCAAGGCTTTGCCGATGGTGTCGGCAATGTCTTCTGGCGTTTCGATGTCATCACTGGCCACGTCGATCACACCCACCATCACGTCTTTACCTTCTAGCAGCTTCATCAAATGCGGCGGCACGTGTGAGTGGTAGCACTCCAGGCTTATCTGCTTGATCGAGCTTTTGGCCAGCGCGGGGAATACGGTTTCGTACTGCCGCCATTCCTCGCCCAAGCCCTCTTTCCAATCGTTGTTGGCTTTGATGCCGTAGCCGCAGCAAATGTGCACTGCTGTGGTGCAAGTGAGGCCTTGCGCCGCACGCTCCAGTGCCTTCACGCCCCAATCTGCCGCATCAGCCATGTAGACGTTGAACGCCGGCTCGTCAAACTGGATGATGTCCACACCATCAGCCTGCAGTGCCAGCGCTTCCTGGTTCAGCAATTCGGCAAAAGCGAAGGCCATTTTTATTTTGTCGCCATAAAAGCGGTCAGCCACCGTATCCACAATCGTCATCGGGCCGGGCAGCGTGAATTTCAATTTTTTCTTCGTGTGCGCCCGCGCCAGTTGAGCCTCAAACGCATGCACGCGGCCCTTGAGCTTGAGTGCGGAGACCACCTGCGGCACCTGGGCATCGTAGCGGTTGTTGCGAATGCCCATCGTCACTTTGTGCTCGAAGTCGATGCCCTCGACCTGCTCCAAAAAACCGTGCACAAAGTGCTGGCGCGACTGCTCGCCGTCACCCACGATGTCCAGCCCCGCGTCTTCCTGGGCCTTGATCCACAGCAGCGTGGCATCGGCCTTGGCCTGGCTCAGTTCATCACCCTGCAACTTCCATTGCGGCCAGAGTTTTTGGGTTTCTGAGAGCCAGCCCGGTTTGGGCAGGCTGCCTGCGATGGCGGTTTCGAACATGGGGTTCCTTACAAGTTGACGTTGGTGGCGGCGCGTGAAAATTACTTCGGGCAGTTACTTGGCTTCTTGCTCCGCCTCCTGCAACGCCCGCCACATAACTTTGCCACTGCCGCTCTTGGGCAACGCCGACAGAAACTGCACGACGCGGGGCACTTTGTAGACGGCCATGTTGTTGCGGCACCAGTCAATGATGTCTTTCTCAGTCGTGGCCTGATGGCTGGCGCGCAGGACGACGACGGCTTTGACGGATTCGCCTCGATAAGCATCTTTGGTGGCGATGATGCAGGCTTCTTGAATCGCAGGGTGACGAAACATCAGCGCTTCGACCTCAGCCGGCCAAACCTTGAAGCCGGATGCGTTGATCATGCGCTTGAGGCGGTCTGTCATGAAGAAGTAGCCGTCTTCGTCCACACGACCCAAATCGCCAGAGCGAAAGAAACGCTTGCCTTCAAACTCAATGAAGGCGTTGGCAGTGGCGGCAGGCTGCTTCCAATAACCCTGAAAAACCTCGGGGCCGTGGATGATGATTTCGCCCTGCTCGCCCTGCGGTACTTCCTTCAAGGTCTCGGGGTCAATCACCCGCGCATCGGTGCTCATGAACGGAATGCCCAGGCACTGCTGCTTAGGGTCATCCGGAGGATTGCTGTGCGAGGGGGCTGCGGTTTCCGTCAGGCCGTAACCTTCCACGTAACGCAAACCGTATTGCTCGAGAAGACGCTGGGCCACCGCCTGCGGC
>JANNFW010000502.1:0-9041 GCA_031380235.1 Rhodoferax sp.
CGACGAAATGGAGTTTGCCCGTCTGGCGGCGAAACGCTTCAATACCGAGCATCATGAGTACTACGTCACGCCTGACGACCTGGTGCGCAGCATTTCGGATGTCGCGGGTTACTACGACCAACCCTTCGGAAATTCATCCGCCCTGCCCGCCTACTACTGTGCGCGCATGGCCAAGGACGATGGCGTCACAAAAATTCTCGCCGGTGACGGCGGCGACGAGCTGTTTGGTGGTAACAGCCGCTATGCCAAACAGCGCGTTTTTGGTTGGTACAACCTGCTGCCCGGTGCAGTACGCCGGGGCTTGATGGAACCGTTGATGGAGATGCCCGTCATGGGCAAGATTCCGTTGCTGAGCAAAGGCGCCAGTTACGTTGAACAGGCCAAAGTCCCCATGCCAGATCGCCTCAACATGTACAACCTGCTGCTGCGCCTGGGGGTCAGCGAGGTGTTGACAAAGGGGTTTTTGGAGCAGGTCGATATCGCCTCACCCGCGCATCAGCAGCGCGAAGTGTGGGCACAGGCTAAAACGACCCATACGCTCAATCGCACGCTGGCATTTGACTGGCGTTACACGCTGGCTGAGAGTGACCTGCCCAAGGTTTGCGGTACCACGCGGCTGGCGGGAATCAATGTGGGATTTCCTATGCTCAGTGCGCAGTTGCTGGATTTCTCACTCAAGTTGCCCACGGAATACAAGCTCAAAGGCTTCAAGCTGCGCTGGTTTTTCAAAGAGGCGCTTCGGGGCTTCTTGCCGGACGAGATTCTGACCAAGAAAAAGCAAGGGTTTGGCCTGCCATTTGGGGTGTGGGCAACACGCCATGCTGGGCTGAAGACACTGGCTGTGGACTCGCTTTACAGCCTGAGCCTGCGTGGGATCGTGCGGGCCGATTTCATCGAAACGCTGGTGAAGGAACGGCTGCCGACGCATCCGGGCTACTACGGCGAGATGGTGTGGATACTGATGATGTTGGAGCAGTGGCTGCAGGCGAAGGCACCTGGCTTTAAACTTGCTTGAATCGCGTGTAAGGCTTGAAAGCTCAATGGAGACGACGGCGGCGATTACACTGGGAAAGAAGCATGCGAACTTGATATGGCTTTGGAGGATCACTGTGAAATCCGCTACCTTTAACCGCTGCGAAATCCATCAACTTCTGCCAAACCGCAGAAGCGTGGCTGCCTTGTTGCTGGCAGCGACTGCGTGCGTAACTGCCTTGGCTCAAAGTGAAGCAGGCATTTGCGGGTCTTTGGAGAACGGATATGGCCCCTATGACTACCGCACTGACCATGCGAAGCTGCCCATCGTGACTGGCGCGCACTTCACAGCCCCGGTAGAAGCGTTGGTTCGCGGTACGACGGCGACGCGTCCCGGCGGCGACATTGACTACACCCTGCGCGCGATTCCTAACCACCACCGCGCGCTGTTATCGATGATAAAGCTCGGCGAAAAGGAAAAAACATCCAAACCGTCTGGGTCGAGATACTCGGTTCAGTGCTGGCTTGAGCGGGCGGTTAATTTCCGTCCTGACGATTCCATTGTGAGAATGATTTATTCGGGATTTTTAAGCAGTGCAGGCAACCTCAATGATGCCAACAAGCAACTTGAGTTTGCGACCGCGTACGCGAAAGACAATGCCTTCACACACTACAACATCGGGCTGCACTACTTCGATCTCAAAAACTACGACAAAGCGCTGAGTCAAGCGCACAAGGCCATCGAGTTGGGTTTCAACCATGCAGACTTACGCAATCAGTTAACTGCTGCAGGTAAATGGAAGGAGCCCGAAACCGCGCCAGTTCCAAGTAATCCGGCCGTAATGAGCAATCCTGTGCAAGCCCCTGCCGCAGCGGCCAGTGCGCCTGCCAACTAATCGAAATAAGCGCACCTATTCGTGTTGATCGCCAGCACTTCTGACACGGTTGAGGGCGGCACCCCAGTTGCAACGCGCTCGCACTTGCCGCGCGGGCCCGTTTTGGGTTGGGCCAGCTTCAAGCGTGTCAGCGCGCCCAAGATTTCAAGTATTGAAAACCTGCAATTCAAGGTGTTCACCACCAGCGGACGGGCGGCCATCTACCACGCGTTGCTTCAGCTAAAGCTGCCCGCGCAAAGTATCGTCTTGGTGCCCACGTACCACTGCCCCACGATGGTGGCGCCTGTCATTCTGGCAAATTTGCAAGTCGGGTACTTTGGCATATCGGATGATGGGCTGCCCAATCTTGAATCCATTGACCCGGTGACCGCGAACAGTTGCAAGGCACTGCTTGTTTCACACTATTTCGGTGTCGCCACGTCGTTGGCAAAAGTCAGGCGATGGTGCGATGAACGCGGCATCGCGTTGATTGAGGACTGTGCGCATTGCTACTTTGGGCAAGCAGGTGAACGACCCATCGGGGCCTGGGGTGATTTTTCCACGGCCAGCCTCTCCAAATTTTTCCCCGTGCCCGAGGGAGGGGTTTTCGCATCGGCAAGTCGCCCGATTCAATTACCTGCCCTGCGCGCCGCTGGATGGAAGGCGCAACTCAAAGGGTGGTTGGATATGTTGGAGCTGGCCACACAATATCAGCGCCTGCGGGGCTTGAATCGCCTGCTCACATTGGGCTTCAGTCTTAAAAATGCCCGTCCCGGCAAACACCGTCATGCGGGTGAAGTGGGGCACAAAACGACCGATGTTCTCGATGTTGATGCCTCTCATGGTGACAACCCGGCATCGTTGATGATGAAAGTCTGTGACATGGCGCGTATTTCGCAGAAGCCGTCCATCGCTTCATTGACGTTCAAGCGGCTACTTCCGCGCGGACGGATCATTGCCAATCGACAGCGCAACTATGCTGAGTACGCGCGGCGCTTCAAGGGCGTGCAGGGTGCCAGGGCGCTGTTTCCAACCGCGTCGGACAATGCGTCCCAAACTGCGCCTTACGTCTTTGCGTTGTGGGTTGATGATGCTGATTTTGTCTACCAGGCGCTCAGAACCCAAGGCCTCCCGGTTTTTCGGTGGGACAGAATTTGGCCCGGCACCCCACAGCTTGAAGGCGACGTGGGGCCAACCTGGAGCCGTCACGTGTTGCAGCTGCTGTGCCACCAGGATCTTGACCCAGCCGCCATTGATCGAACCGTCCGTGCCGTCCTGGCTTTGCTCACCATCAACCGCTGAACGAATCACTGCATGCCAAACCTCGCGCTGAAATGGAAAAATGTAGCGGCAACAGACTTCGCTGACAACAGCACTTTGCGGGCCGAGTGGGATCGGCTCAATGCCCTTCGTGGTGATCTGCCTTTTTTGACTTCCGATGTCGTTATCAGTGCGCTGAAAATATTTGGCGACAACAAGGAAAGGCTTCTGGTCGCCTATCAAGGCGCGACCATCGCAGCGATGTTGATTTTGTGTCGCACGGACGCTTTTAGATGGCGAACGTTTCAGCCGTCCCAGCTTCCACTGGGTGCCTGGGTCGCCGAAGCGAACCTGTCCCTGGATTCTCTCGCCCGAGCTTTGCTGCGCGGTCCGCTGGGGTTTTGTCTGGGTCTGTCGGTGACCCAAGTGGACCCGCACATGGCAGCGCGCACGGTTGACACCCCGGACAGCCAGACCCTTGATTACGTCGAAACGGGCTGGATCGATATCCAGGGGAGCTTCGACGATTACTGGAGTGCGCGCGGAAAGAACCTGCGGCAAAACATGCGAAAGCAGCGTGCCAAGTTGGCTGCAGACAATGTCAGTTTGACAATGCAAGTGCTGCACGACCCTGCGGACATGGCAGGTGCGGTTGCACGGTACGGCCAGATGGAAAGCGCGGGCTGGAAGGCGCAAGAGGGCACCTCCATTCATCCCGACAATGCGCAAGGGCGCTTTTACCGCGAGCTGCTTGAGCACGCCAGCCAGCGGGGCGAGGCTGCGGTTTACCAGTATCTGTTTAACGACAAAATTGTCTCCATGAACCTCTGCCTGCAACGCAAGGGCACGCTGGTGGTCTTGAAAACGACGTACGACGAATCAATCCAATCCGTGTCGCCCGCATTCCTGCTGCGTGAGGAAGAACTCCGGCAATTTCATACTGACGGCAAAACCAAACGTCTTGAGTATTTTGGCAGGCTGATGGAGTGGCACACCAAATGGACTGACCAAAAGCGCATGCTCTATCACTTGACCGTGTACCGCTGGCCCGCCATCAAGTCATTCGCCGAAGCCCGCAGGCACAAAGCGGAGGCGCGGCAAGCGAACCAATCGGTGGCGGACGCTACAAAGAACGATAGTAAAAACGACCTCAAAGACGACGTTAAAACTGAACCTTCCCAAGCTGCGGCCGGGAAACCTCTGGATCCGCAGCGTCAGCCAGCACACCCATGATTTCCGTCGTCATCCCGTATTACCAAAAATCTGTCGGGGTGCTGGCACGAGCCCTGGCGAGTATTGCGGCTCAGAGTCCATGCGGGCTGAGCGTCCATGTCATCATCGTTGATGACGCATCGCCAGTGCCCGCTGGCCCTGAAGTCGCGAGCTTGGGCAGCACGCCGTTCACGGTAGACGTGATCACCCAAGCCAATGGGGGTCCGGGCGCAGCGCGCAATACCGGTCTCAATCACGCACCCGCGCAAACCCGCTTCATCGCTTTTCTGGACTCTGACGATGAATGGACGCCTGATCATCTTGCCCGCGCCGTTGCGGCACTGCAAAGCGGTTTCGACTTTTACTTTGCTGATCTCTACCAGCTCGATCAGCATGTCAGCGCCTTCGCGCGCGCGGGCCGCATCGACCTTGCGCAGCATGACGCGTTGGCAGGCCCGCCGGATGGTCTGTTCGCCTACCGGGGTGACATGCTTGACCAGATTATTCGGGGCAATGTCATTGGAACACCCACGGTTGTTTACGATTTCCACCGTTTCAAGCACCAACGCTTCCGAGTGGAGTTCACGAATGTCGGGGAAGATTACCTGTTCTGGATGGAGTTGGCTGACGCGAAAGCACGTATCGTGTTTTCAAATCAGCCCGAGGTAACTTGTGGCCGAGGTGTGAACGTCTATGCGGGTTCGGGCTGGGGCACTGAGCAGCACCTTTTGCGGATTCACAATGAACTGAAGTTTCGCAAGACCACTGCCAAACTGTTCTCGTTGTCGCCCACGCAGCAGGGCCACATTAACCAGGGCGTTCGCGATTTGCGCACTGCTTTCCTACGGGATGTCATTCACCGAATTTCTCATCGAAAGCAGATACCACACTCACTCTTGGTCGCCCATTTGAAGCTCGACCCACTGACGTTCATCCTCGCACCTGTCACATTCTTCAAATTGATCGCCAGTAGACTTCAGGTATGAAATGAACTCACAGGTTAATTTTTTGTGTAGATCACACAATTTCACCATTTTCATAACAAAATTTGCGGTTAGCTCCCGAATAAATTGATTAGTTAGCTACTTTAATTATAGCATTTTGCTTGCCGTAATCCGCTTCAACATCAAGACCCGCTTCTCGCCACCTCCGATGAAAACCAGCCACATTGATCTGCGAGGTGCTGATTGACCTCTGTCCTGACTCCTACCGTCAATCGCCTGCGCGATGCAGCGGCATGGCGCGTGCGAAGGGTTTTGGGTGACGCACGGGTTGACAGCGCTTGGGTTGCTGTCGCCAAAGCTTGGCGGCCAACGCTGAAGCGACCTGTTTTCATTGGGGTGACCGGAAGCGCTGGGAAAACGACCACAAAAGAGCTGTTGCTCGGAATTCTGTCCGCCAGCAAAAAAGGTGTGGCCAGCCCCGGTTCACTGAACGTTTTGCCAGAGGTTGCCAAGACGGTAATGCGAGTTCGGCCCAGCCATGACTTTTGTGTGGTTGAGCTGAGCGAAGCAGTGCCCGGGGTCATGGTTGAACACTTGGAGCTGTTGAAGCCGAGCATCGGGATCGTCACAGTCGTACAGAATGACCATCTCGCAGCCTTTGGTTCTGTTGACGGGCTTGCCGACGAAATGAGCCGCCTGGTGGAGACTCTTCCCGCTGCGGGAACTGCCGTGCTCAACGCGGACGACCCGCGAGTTCTGGCGATGGCTGCTCGCTGCCATTGCAATGTTCTGACCTATGGCGTGTCGCCGCAGGCACGCCTGCGCGCCGAAGACATCAGCTCAGCCTGGCCCGATCGACTGCAAATGACCTTGCTTTGGCAGGGCCAGAGTGTTGCCCTGAAAACGCAACTTTGCGGAACGCACTGGCTGGCCGCCGTGCTGAGCGCAGTGGGCGGCGCATTGGCCAGCGGGTTGACATTGCAGGAATGCGTAAAAGCCATGGCGAGCGTCAATTCGTTTGAAGGCCGGATGCAGCCGGTCACGACACCCGATGGCATCACCTTCATTCGCGATGACTTCAAGGCGCCGCTTTGGACGCTGGACGCGTGCTTTGACTTCATGAAGTCGGCGCGGGCGAGGCGCAAAATCATCGTCATCGGCACACTCTCAGACTACGGCACAGGAACCGGAGCCTCCAAGAAGTATGCCGACGTTGCGCGGATTGCCCAAGACATCGCAGATGTCACTGTATTTGTAGGCCCCTGGGCATCCAGTGTGTTCAAGGCACGCAAGCCGGGGAAAGAGGACGCATTGCGCGTTTACACCCGCGTTCGCGAAGCCTCCCCCTATCTTGATTCCATCTTGATTGCCGGCGACCTTGTTCTGTTGAAAGGCACCACCAAACAAGACCACTTGCTTCGCATCATTCTGGCGCGCTCGAAAGAAATAGCGTGTTGGCGTGACGACTGTGAAAGAAACATCTTTTGCAATGAGTGCCCCGAGCGGATGAAGCCCTCAGGCACGGTATCGTTGCAACAACAACCGGTAATGGTGGCCAATACACAGCGCCCCGACTTTGTAATCCTGCATGACAGCGAACAGGTTCTCATTGGCCTGGGCAACCCCGAGGCCAAGTACTCCAACACGCCGCACAATATCGGTTACGCGGCAGTGGATCATCTCGCTGAGTCTTTAGGCCTGGAATGGACTGCAATGCCGCAGGCTTTGTTGGCTCGTGGTGTTGTCCAGGGGAACCGTGTTTGTCTGATCAAAGTCAACGCCAACATGAACATGATTGGTGGTGAGCTGAAAAAGCTCTCTGAAGCGATGTCGTTCAACCCCGCGCAGTGCATTCTGGTGTACGACGACCTGGACTTGCCGCTGGGCACGGTGCGCACCCGCATGAGCGGCAGTGCTGGCGGGCATCGGGGTGTTGCGTCCATTCTGGAGGCATTTCAAACCGACAGTTTCAGGCGCGTCAAAGTCGGGGTGGGGCAAACCAATTCCGGCTTGCCGAAGGTAGAGTACGTGCTCAAACCGTTTGATGCAGACATCGGCGGTGCCGTCGTTAAGGCCGTCGCTGCTGCGACCGCACGCACCGCCGAGTTGACATCAGAGTACTTGAAGTAGTGCGCGCTAAATACGAGCTAAATAGAAGCTACGCGATGCAATCCAAAATAGCCTCCACCATCAACGCGCTTCGAGACGCAGCAGGCTGGCGCCTTCGTCGGGTGTTTGGCGATCGCAAAGTGGATTCTGTGATGATTGCCTGTGCCAGACGCTGGCGTGTGCTGTTGAAGAAGCCGGTTTTCATCGGCGTCACGGGCAGCGCAGGCAAGACCACGACCAAGGAGCTCATCCTGGGGATGCTCTCCCACAAAGGCCGTGGGGTTGGCAACGACGGTTCGTTCAGCAACATTGACAAGCTTGCAGAAGCCATTTTGCGGTCTTCTCCAACGCACACCTTTTTTGTGACCGAGCTGTCTGAGCATCGATTGAACGAAATGGATGACAACCTGGTACTGGTGCAACCCAGTATCGGCATCGTCACCACCGTTGGCGACGACCATTCGAGCGCGGAGTTCCCGCGTGAAGCCATCATCAAGGAAATGGGCAAGCTCATTGCCTACCTGCCGCGCACTGGAACTGCGGTTCTGAACGCCGACGACCCGGACATCCTGGGGATGGCCAATAACTGCATCGCGAAAGTAATGACGTACGGCATCTCACCGGATGCCGACCTTAGAGCCGAGGGCATCAACTCAGTCTGGCCGGATCGCCTGCGGATGACTCTGTTGTACGCAGGCGGGCGCGTGCCACTGCAAACCCGGCTGTGTGGAACCCACTGGATTTCTTCGGTGTTGGGCACCGTGGGCGGCGGCTTGGCCACAGGTCTCACGCTGGCTGAGTGTGCCGAAGGACTGGCGAGTGTTGAGCCATTTGACGGTCGTATGCAAGCGGTCACTACACCCGATGGTGTCACTTTCATTCGCGATGATTTCAAAGCACCGTTATGGACGCTTGACGCCTGTTTTGAGTTCATGAAGTCGGCGCGATCCACCCGGAAAATCATCGTTATCGGTGATTTGTCAGACACTGGGCCGACCAAAAAGGGCGCAACCTACGCAAAAACAGCAGTCCTTGCACAGAGCATTGCGGACATCACCGTTTTCATCGGCCCCTGGGCCTCCAGCACATTGAAAACGCGCACACCGGGCAGACAAGATGCATTGCATGCGTTCAGCCACGTCCGCGATGCCGCGCAGTTCATCAATTCGATCACTCGCCGTGGTGATCTGGTTTTGTTGAAGGGCACCAATCGACAGAACCACATGCTGCGGATCATTCTGGCGCGCAGCGAAGAGGTTAACTGCTGGCGCGACGACTGCAAACGGGTTGAGTTTTGCAACCAGTGCTCAGATATTGGCAAACCCTCGGGCGCACCCCTTCTGTTGCACCGCCCAATTGATCAGAACGAACAACCTGAGGAATCGCCGCCAAGCGTGTTCAAAGCTACGCGTCATGCGCAAGTCATCATTGGCCTTGGCAACCCGCAGCCGGAGTATGAAGGAACACCGCACAATATCGGGTACGAGGTGTTGGATCATTTTGCTGCATCACTGGGCCTGACCTGGATCCAGACTCCGCAGGCATGGACTGCAAGCGGCTCATCAGAGAATAAGCCTGTTTACCTGATCAAGGTTCGCATGCCGATGAACGGCACTGGCGCTGGGTTGAAACATCTAGCCCAGACGATGGGATTTTCTCCAGAACAATG
>JANNFW010000515.1:0-3683 GCA_031380235.1 Rhodoferax sp.
TCGGCTATTCTTTTGAAATCGATCTGCGCGTTGTCGATTTCCTTCATGCCGCCGTCTTCAATGGTGTAGACGTGATTGTCGAACACCAGGCAGCCGTCGGCTTCAAACTCGTTGATGATTTCGTACAGGCGGTCTTTGTCGAAGTAGCTGACCAGGGGCAGGCCGAAGGCGACGCAGCCACCGTATTGGCGGCCGAACTCGTGGTGTTGCAGCACTTCATCGCCCCATCTTTGCATTTGCTTTTCGACCAGGGCGATGTCGATGCCGACGCCATCCGTCCACGGAGCGACGGTTTGAAGGTTCGTCCAGCTCTTATCGACTTTGAGAGCCATCAGTGTCGTGTGGTTGTAGGCACATTCGAAGGCGGGGTAGAGGTTTTGGGCCTTCAATTCATCTTCAGTGAACGCCATGGTTTCGATGCCACCGTGGGCTTGCACGAGCGCGCGCCAGGTGGGCAGGGTGGCGGGGTTGACCATGGAGAAGATCGCGTCCTTGTTGGCAGGGAAGCGATCGCCGAATTCGCTTTCGTAGTAGGGGGCGATGCGGCGTTCGACGGCTGTGATCAAAAACGCGTCGACAGATTTGCCGATGGCCTCTGTCGCCTCGCAGCCGAACTTCAATGCCGCACTGTAGCTGTCAAACAGGGCGATGTGGTGTACCCAATCCACCGCAGGCTTCAGCGTGAGCGTCAACGCGGTGATGATGCCGTTGGTGCCATAGGCGTGATGCACTTTTTGGATGTCGGCATCTTTCAGCTCGATGACGCGCGGTGTTTCTTCGAGCGTCACAACGCGAATCATCGTGACGTTGCCTGCGTCTTTCAAAATGCCGTTGCGCACGCTGCCCGCGCCTGCGTAGCCGCCTGCGATAAAGCCGCCGATGGTGGCGATGTCGCGCGTGCTGGGGAACATGAGAATCTCTTGCCCGCCTGGCACGACGTCGCTTGCGCGAACAGCGGATTCAAGGTCGGCGATCAGCATGCCGGCCTCGCACGTGACGTGGCTTGGGGCAATATGGATGACTCGGTTCAAGCCGGTGATGTCCAAAATAACGCCGCCCTCTAACGGCACGCATTGGCCGTAGTTGCCGGTGCCGCCGCCGCGCACGGTGATGTTGATGCGATGGCGGGCAGCGGCTGAAGCGATGCGGATGACCTCCAACTCGGTTTTGGGCTTGACCAGCGCCTCACCCAATTTGTCGTTGAGCTGCTCGGCCAGGATGGGGCTGTACCAGAAGTAATCGCGAGATTTGGCGGCGAGCGTGGCGGCATCGAGCATCGTTTCGATGCCTGCAATGTCGTGCAAAAAAGCGCGTAATTTGGAATTGGATTCGATCAAGGTCATTCGTCAGTTTTCAAAAATTTACCACCGCGAATCACGCCACGCCTGCGACCTGCGGCGGTGAGTAGTTCGTAGCCACTTCGCGCATGAAGCAAGACTAAATCGGCCGGGCAGCCTTCAACAATCTTGCCGCCCCAGGGTAAGCCCATCGCCAGCGCGGGCTGGGTGGTGATAGACCCGAGCCACGCATCCGCAGGGCTTAAATGCGCTACCTGCACGCCCAGGCCAAAGGTGTCGAGGAGGTCATAACTGCCGTAGGGGAAAAAGCCGTCGGCCACGTTGTCTGTGGCAATCGACGTGGAGATGCCCAGCGACTGCGCTTCCTTCACGCGGGTGATGCCGCGCTCAATCGGCGTTCGGTCCCATGCGCCTTGCAAGTAGAGATTGGTGGAGGGCAGCGCGACCAAATGAATTTGTGCGACGGAGCAAAGCTGCAAGGTGATCTGCGCTTCGTTCTGAGTCTGGATCGACAGCGAGCAGGCATGCCCGCAGGTGACGCGGCCTTCCCATTGGTAGCGGCAGGTCAACTCGGCAATCGCACGCAGACCACGGGCATCGTAGTCCAGGCCTTCATCGACGTGAAAGTCGAGGTTCAGGTCAAACTGATTGGCCAGATCGAATACGCGACGGAGTTTGTCGACGATCTGATCGTTGCGGTAGACGTAGGCACCCAAGAGCGCAGCCTCGCCCATCGCGGGGTTACAACGTTGATGCACTTGGGCCACCTCGGTGGCGATCTTCTCGCCTGCTCTCAAGTCCGCAAACACGTCCAGCGGTGTCAACGACACGCATTGCAGCGCGATGCGGCCACGCCACGCGTCGCGCTGGTGCTCAAACACGGCCAGCGCGCGCGGTGTGTCGCCGCTCACCCAGTCCAGATGCGTGCGCATGGCGCGGGTGCCCATAGCGTAGCCTTCAGCCAGCGCGCGCTGCATGCGACTGCGCAGCTCGGCGGCCGTCCAGCGGTCGCGGTGCGCGGCCATCAGTGTGATGGCTTGGGTCAAATCACCTTCAGCCGCGCCTACCTCGTTAATGACGTGAGTTTTGTCCAGATGAACATGCACATCAGCAAAGCCGGGCAACAGCGTACCCAGCGGCGGCTTGGGGCTAGGGCCAGCGGGAATGGAGTTGGCCCCGGCATCTCGCAGGTATTGTGCGGGCCGGATGGAGGCCACGCGGCCATCGCGCAGCTCGACATCGAACAGATCGTTCTCCGATGCAAAACCGCGCACGCACAGTGGGATGATGACGTTTTCGAGCTTCATGCTGGTGTGATGCTCATTCATGCTGGCGTGATGCTCTATCAGCGGCTGCTTTTGATTTCACTCTCATGCCACGACCCGAGTACCAGTTTGGAGACGAGATTGAAGACCAGGTAAATCATGATGCCGGTGAGTGATACGAGCACCAGTGCGGCGAACATTTTCGGAATCTCGGTTCGAAAGCTGGCCTCCAAGATGCGCGACGCAAGGCCGGTTTCTTTGCCTGCCGCACCGGCGGTAAATTCTGCCACCACCGCGCCAATCAGGCTCAAACCGCCTGCCACTTTGAGGCCCGCGATAAAGTAGGGCATGGCCGACGGAACGAGCAGATGACGCAGTGTTTGCCAGGGCGAGGCGCGGTACAGCGTGAAGAGATCACGCAGATTGTGATCCGCACTGCGCAGGCCGATCAGCGTGTTGGAGAGGATAGGGAAGAATGCCACGATCCATGCGCACAGCAAGAGCGCGGCCGCGGTGCTGTCGATGAAGATCAATATCAGCGGTGCAATCGCCACAATCGGCGTGACCTGCAGCACGATGGCGAAAGGGAAGAGGCTCAGCTCCACCCATTTGTTCAACGCAAACAGCATCGCCAGCGCCACGCCGCCCACCACCGCCAAAATCAGCGCGCCAAAGGTGATTTTCATCGTGAACCACCAACTGATCATCAGTGAGCCCAGGTTATCCCACAGCGTTTTGGCCACGAGTGTGGGGGCGGGCAGGATGTAGTGCGGGATCTGGTTGATGCGAACAATTAACTCCCAAGTTAATATTGCCAGCGCAAAGACTACAAAAGGCAGTATTTTTTGAAATAATTGGCCTCTAGCTCTCGGCTTTAATGCATGAGAAGCTATTGATTTAGTAGTATCGGAACTGTTAACGCCAACATCAGACATGATGTTCCCCCGCTTTCTGCAAGGCTTGCGACACTTCGACGCACCACTGGGCGTAGCGCGGCGTGCTGCGAAAGGCATCGGTTCGCGGGTAGGGTTCGTCAATCCTTAAATCGGCAATGACCCGGCCTGGGCGTGCCGCCATCACGATGATGCGGTTGCTCAGGTACACGCTTTCGTACACGCTG
>JANNFW010000535.1:0-5872 GCA_031380235.1 Rhodoferax sp.
CATTGTTCCAATCACCGATCATTTTGCGGCTCCGGTTGTGTTGCTGGCTGAGCGGTCGACAATATCCAGAACCTTGGGTTGCTGGGCCGTGTGTGGATGCTCCGCACCGCCGTAAACCTTCAGCTTCTTGATCATGGCGTAACCCAGGGGGCCTTTGGGGAGCATGCCTTTGACGGCCTTTTCCAGCGCGCGGCCTGGGAATTTTGCTTGCATGTCGCGAAAGTTGATGGCGGAAATGCCACCAGGGTAACCGGAGTGGCTGTAGTAGATTTTGTCAATCGGCTTGGCACCGGTGACGCGCAGCTGGGCTGCGTTGATGATGACGATGAAGTCACCCGTGTCGACGTGAGGCGTATAAATGGCCTTGTGTTTGCCGCGCAAACGGAGAGCAACTTCGCTGGCTACTCGTCCGAGGACCTTGTCGGTCGCGTCAATCACAAACCACTCGTGCACCACGTCAGCGGGTTTGGCGCTGAAAGTTTTGGTCATGAGTTTTCTCGATTTAAGAGGGTTTGTCCAACCTAAGGGGTTGGCTTCCTTGCTGCTCTTTTCCACGGTCGGCGTTCCTCTGATGGGAATCTCTTAGGTGGGGTTTGACTAACTTTCTTCCGGGTACAGCACTTTAAAAGTGCGTCCAGAAGCCCGGTTTGTCATCTTGCCGCGGAGCCACAAAATCGCTGCGAAGCCTTCTATTATACAAAATTCAGGCGATCACTGGTTTTGGTTGCGCTGCTGGCTTTCGACCAGGCGCCTGCGGTTTTCAACGCAAAACGGCAACCTCGTGAACTCGGGCTTTTCGCATTCGTTGAAAATGCACATCGGGCGCGTTAAGAAGCTGGCCTCCGCACAGGCGACCTGCGGGCCGCCGCGCGCGGGTGTTGTGGCTGCGGTGACCGCAGGCGCGCGGGCGGGCACGCTGCCCGATGCAGGTTCAATGCGCTGGCTGTTGTTGGTTTGCGCCGTGCTATCCGTTGGGGTGCTGGTGGCGGCAGTCGGACTGGCGCTGCTCGCGGTACTGGGCAGTTTGGCAGCCAGCGCAGCCCGTCTGGCGGCGGCCGATGCGGCGAGTTGAGCGGCCGAAGCCGCGGACAACGGCGCGCTGGCAACCGCAACGGGTGCCGAGGCCGCAGTGGCCGCAGCCGATGCCGACGCCGAAGTGACCTGCGCTAAGGGCGTTGCGTTCGCGCTCGCCACCGCAGCGGCGGCGGAGGCCGTCACAGAAGGACTGGGCGATGCCGAGATAATCGTTTCAGACCCTGGCCCAGTTTCGGGCACGGGTAAAGGCCGCGTAGCCGAGGTACCGCCGGGGTCTTTGGAGCCCATGAATAAGCCTCCTCCTGATCCACCGAGCCACAGCGCCAAGCCGATGAGACCCACACCCACCGCCCCGGCAAACAGCCAGCGATTCGGTTTGGAAGCGGTGACTGCCCCTGGGGGTTTTGCGTTTTCAGGCGGTTTGGACGATTTCGGAGCAAGCGTTTGCGCAGCCGGTACCGAGTTCGCAGCGCCCGAGAACTGGGGGGCTTCCATCGCCGAAAACTCAACCCGATCACGCGAATGCGCCACGCTGGGGTGAGGCATGAGAATGGTACGCTCGGCCTCGAAACCAGTGGCTGGTGTGGGCGTTCGCTCTCGCCCCTGCGAGACGCTGGGGCGCGCCATGATGATGGTGCTGTCAGGCTCGAAACTGGTGTCGAGCGTGGGTGTCATGTCGGCCGTTTTGCTGCCGGGCTTTTTTCGCTCTTTAGCGACCTCTTCAATAGCCACTTCAGCGGCTGATGCAGCGGTCAGCGGCGCAAACGCCGAGAAACCTTCGGCCCAGGCGAAATGCTGGACGTCCTCGGGAGGCAGCAGGTTCATCTCGTCGCAAAAGGCCTGGACGCTTTGCGGCCGGTTTTGCGGCTGGATCGCCATGGCGTGTTCAACCGTGGCGACGAACTCGTCTGAGTAGGTTTGGCCAAAGTGACTTTCCACCGTTTTGGCCACACTGGTGAAGGTGGGCATACGGTCGCGCAACACACGAAAGGTGGCGGGCAGCGGCGGCTCGTTGCAAAGGCAGCCGTGCACGACGGCTGCGACGGAATAAAGGTCTGTCCACGGCCCCTGACGCATGTCGCCCGCACCCGCGTACTGTTCGATCGGCGCGTAATTCACCTTCAATATGGCGGTGTGGCGGTGACTGGTCTCGCTGATCGTGCGCCGTGCAGCCCCCAAATCTAGCAGCACCGGGGGGCCGAGCTCTTGCAGGAAGATGTTGTCGGGCGAGACATCGCGGTGCACGATGTTGTTCTCGTGAAGGTATTTAAGCGCGCCCAAAATCGCCCAGAGCACCGTGCGCAGCCACTCTTCACTCGGTGGCCTTTGCAACAGCAAGCGCGCCTGGCGCAGGGTGACACCCCGGTACAGCGGCATCGACATGTAAGCGGTGTTGTTGGCCTCCCAGAAGCGATAGACCTTAACCAGGGACGGGTGGTCAAACTGCGCCAGCAGGCGCGCCTCCGACACAAACGAGCGCAGCCCGGTGATCAGGGTCTGCTGGTCGGTGGACGAGCGGGTGGCCATGGTGAGGCCCTGCGAGCGCCCGGCCATGGCCGAGGGCATGTACTCTTTGATCGCCACGGTGCGGTGCAGCGAATGGTCGTAGGCGCGGTACACCATGCCAAAGCCGCCCACGCCCAGCAGGCTCAAAATCTCAAACTCACCCAGCTTGGTGCCCACCGGCAGGGCATCGGCATGGGCCAACGCGGGCTCGGCCTTGGCAATGGCGGCGCTGGCGATCTCGGTGGCGCTCTGGCTGTGGCCTGCGGCGGCGTCCCGGGTGTTAGCGAGCGGCCTTGCGGGCTGTTGAGGGGAGGTCGATTCAATCATCAACGCAAATTTTTACACGAATTGTGCTGATTAATCACGCAGTTAGGTAAACGTGAAGGGGTATTCAGCGATATCTCACCATTAGTGCACACTTCTGGCGTGTTCGTTGCACAAGGCCGGTGATAGCTGGCCAACTGGGATAGGGCGCTCCTCTTGGTTAATATAGGGCCATGTTCAGCTACCGCCACGCCTTTCATGCGGGCAACCATGCCGACGTGCTCAAACACACGGCCCTGGTTGCCATTCTCAAGCATATGACCGAAAAAGAGGCGGCGCTGACTGTTTTAGACACCCATGCCGGGGCCGGTTTGTATCGGCTTGATGGCGATTATTCAGCGACCAGTGGCGAGGCGACAGATGGCATTTTTCGCTTGCAGATTGAGCCGCCTAAAACTCCAAAAACAACCGCAAAAACAACGCCAAAAACAACGGCAAAATCCCCGCCGCCAGCCGCGTTGCCTCCAGCCCTGCAAGACTATCTGGACTTGGTGGCCACCTTCAATTCCGGTAAAGACAGCCTCAAAATCTATCCTGGCTCGCCCTTCATCATTCAGCATTTTCTCAAGGGGCGCGACAAGCTCAAGGCGTTTGAGCTGCACCCGACCGATTCCAAAACCCTGAGCGCCAATATCGCGCAGCTTGAAGCGGGCCGCCAAGTGGCTGTGCTGCGCGAAGACGGCTTTGAAGGCATCAAGAAATTTTTGCCGCCACCCGTCAAACGCGCTTTGGTGCTGTGTGACCCCAGCTACGAGATCAAGAGCGACTACCCCCGCGTGACCGAGATGGTGGCCGATGCACTGAAGCGCTTTGTGACGGGCACCTACGCGGTGTGGTACCCCATCATCCCGCGCCCCGAAGCGCATGATGTGCCGCGCAAGCTCAAAACGCTGGCCACCAAGTCCGCGCGGCCTTGGCTGCATGCGACGCTCACGGTTAAATCATCCAAGCTCACCTCAGACGACAAAGGCGAGGTGATTCGCCCCGGATTGCCTGCCAGCGGCATGTTCGTCATCAACCCACCGCATACGCTCAAAGCCGCGCTGGCGGCGGCGCTTCCGGTGATGGTGGCGCGCCTGGCGCAGGATTCGCATGCCGCGTTCACCCTGGATTCGGGTGGCTGACTCCAATGGGTTACTATGATTAATATAGCTTCTTACGCGTGTTATACGAGAGCTAGAGCCCTATTTTATTCATAAAATGATCAGTTTTTGATGAAAATTAACCTCGAAGTTAATATTTGCATCAAAAATAAACTCACAGGTTAATTTTCGTACGTTATGAAAACCATCTACCTCGTGGCCGGTGCACGGCCTAACTTCATGAAGATCGCACCCATCGTGCGCGCTTTGCAGGCGCACGGCGGCCTGGCCTTCAAGATCATCCACACCGGGCAGCATTACGACCGCGAGATGAACGACGTTTTCTTTGAAGAGCTGGGCATTCCGCAGCCGGATGTGTTCATGGGTGCAGGCGGCGGCAGCCACGCACAGCAGACCGCCAAAATCATGACCGGCTTTGAAGAGCTTTGCCAGGCGAATCGCCCAGATGCCGTGCTGGTGGTGGGCGATGTGAACTCGACGCTGGCCTGCTCCATCGTCGCGAAGAAGCTCAACATCCCCGTCGCCCACGTCGAAGCAGGCCTGCGCAGTGGCGACATGAGCATGCCGGAGGAGATCAACCGGCTCGTCACAGACAGTATTTCAGATTGGTTTTTCGTCACCGAGCCCGCCGCCCTGGCTCATTTGAAGCACGAGGGCAAACCGGATTCGGCTGTGCATTACGTCGGCCACGTGATGGTGGACAACGTGCTCTACCAAGCGACCAAGTTGACGACCACCGACACCTCCAGCTTTGAGACCAGCGCCTTCAAAGCCGCCAATTCGGCACCTGGCCAACGCTACGGTGTCGTCACTTTACACCGCCCTAGCAACGTGGATGACTCACAAATGATGGCGAAAATTGGCGGTGCGCTCAAAGAAATCGCGCAGGATTTGCCGCTGATCTTTCCGGTGCATCCGCGCACGCGAGCCAATCTGGAAAAGTTTGGAATCGACTTGGGCCCGCGCATCGCCCTGGTCGGCCCGCAAGCCTACATGGCGTTTTTGAACCTGTGGAAAGATGCCGCCGTGGTGCTGACCGACAGCGGCGGCCTGCAAGAAGAAACCACCGCCCTGGGTGTGCCGTGCATCACCATCCGCGAGAACACCGAGCGCCCGGTGACGGTGGACGAAGGCTCCAACGTGCTCGCAGGAACCGACCCGGCACGCATCGTCGCAGAGGTAAAAAAAGTGCTGAGCGGCAATGGCAAACAAGGCCGCAGACCGCATTTGTGGGACGGCGCGGCGGCCGAGCGGATTGTGGCGGTGCTGGCGAAAGAACTTGCTTAACGCGTCTGGATTTAATTAACCGACCGAACGGTCGGTTAATGGGTATACTCCAATTTCCAACGCGATATTTCGGAGATGCCCATGTACACCCAAGCTCTCGACCTGCCCGACAACACGGCCAGCACCCCGCTGAAATCGGTGCCAATGGGCGCTGATCCCGTCAACGCGCAGGCCGCAGCCCATTTTGAAGCCGTCATGGACGCCGACGGCAAGATCGAGCCGCAAAACTGGATGCCCGAGGCCTATCGCAAGACCCTGGTGCGCCAGATCAGCCAGCATGCGCACTCAGAGATCATCGGCATGCAGCCCGAGGGCAACTGGATCAGCCGTGCGCCGTCGCTCAAACGCAAGGCGATTTTGCTGGCCAAGGTGCAGGATGAAGGCGGCCACGGCTTGTACCTTTACAGCGCCGCTGAGACACTGGGCACCAGCCGCGACCAGATGCTGGAGGCGCTGCACACGGGCAAAGCCAAATACAGCTCGATCTTCAACTACCCCACGCTAACTTGGGCGGACGTGGGCGTGATCGGCTGGCTGGTCGATGGCGCGGCCATCATGAACCAAGTACCGATTTGCCGTTGCTCGTATGGCCCGTACGCGCGGGCGATGGTGCGGAT
>JANNFW010000542.1:0-1620 GCA_031380235.1 Rhodoferax sp.
GCACTCCTGCAGGCTGCGCCCGTGCAGGAGGATTTGTTGACGCTGCCTGCTGCACCGCAAGGCGAGGAGATTTTGTTTGACTACCGCGCCATGGGCTTGAGCCTGCGCGCCCATCCGCTGGCGCTGCTGCGTGCGCGGCTGGCCCGCAGCAAACTGCAAAGCGCAGCGCAGCTCAACCAGCTACCGCACGGCGCGCAAGCGGCAGCCTGCGGCCTGGTGACAGTGCGCCAGCAACCACAAACCGCCAAGGGTACGATCTTTGTCACGCTGGAAGACGAAACTGGCAACGTCAACGTGATCGTTTGGAAGCATGTGCGCGAGGCCCAGCGCGAGCCCCTATTGCGCGCCCGCCTGCTTGCGGTGCGGGGCATTTGGCAGCGTGACGAAGACAGCGGCGGGCAGGTACGCCATCTGGTAGCGCGACGGCTTACCGACCTCACCCCGCTCTTAGGCCGCCTGGGCCAATTGCCCAGCCGCAGCCGGGATTTCCATTGAGTTTGGCGTGGTTGTTGATTGAGAGATGATCAGCACAGCGATACGGCTGATGCCGTCTCCTTCTCAAAACGGCGTGAGAGAAGGCGCGCCGACGCTGACAGTGCTTCAGCACGGCAAGGACGCGCAACGCCCTATCACGCCGTTTTGAGAAGGCGACTGGAGCGGGTGATGAGAATCGAACTCACGTATCGAGCTTGGGAAGCTAGCGTTCTGCCATTGAACTACACCCGCGCACCCTCGCGCTTTGGTCAAATCTTACTTCAGCACATCCCCGATGCACAAGTACTTGATCTCCACATAATCATCCATGCCATGGTGCGAGCCCTCGCGGCCCAGGCCGGATTGTTTGACGCCGCCGAAGGGCACGTGCTCGGTCGCCAAGATGCCGACGTTGATGCCCACCATGCCGTACTCCAGCGCCTCGCTGACACGGAAGATGCGGCCCACGTCGCGGCTGTAGAAATAGCTGGCCAGGCCGAATTCGGTGGCGTTGGCGGCATCGACGGCCTCTTTTTCCGTCTTGAAGCGGAACACCGGCGCGAACGGACCAAAGGTTTCTTCCTTGGCGCAGAGCATGTCGGCAGTCGCTTCAGACAACACAGTCGGTTCAAAAAACTGACCAAGTAATTTATTGCCGCCGACCATCACTTTGCCGCCTTTGGCTACCGCATCCGCCACGTGGCGCACCACTTTGGCAACGGCAGCGTCTTCAATCAGCGGGCCTTGCATCACACCGTCTTCAAAGCCGTTGCCGACCTTCAGCGCTTTAACTTTAGCGCTGAACTTGGCAACGAACGCGTCGTACACGCCGTCCTGCACATAGAAGCGATTGGCGCACACGCAGGTCTGCCCAGCGTTGCGGTATTTGCTGGCCATCGCGCCTTCAACGGCGCTGTCAACATCCGCATCGTCAAACACGATGAAGGGCGCGTTGCCGCCGAGTTCGAGGGACATTTTTTTGACCGTCGGTGCCGACTGCGCCATCAAAATCCGGCCCACTTCGGTGGAGCCAGTGAAGCTGATGTGGCGCACCACTTCACTCGCACACAGCACCTTGCCGATGGCGATGGAGTTATCGCTATCGGCGGTGATCATGTTCAACACACCTGCGGGGATGCCCGCGCG
>JANNFW010000570.1:0-5331 GCA_031380235.1 Rhodoferax sp.
CCGCCGCCGCGCCGCCCTGCAAGCCCGCTGCCAGGTTTTGCGCCAGCACCTGGCCTAGCGCCACGCCGGCACCCAGGCCCATGGCATCGCCCGCGATGCCACTGCCACCGCCGCCGCCTTCGGCAAACTTCGGAATCGCCTGCGCGGTTTGGTATTGCATGAACTTGCCCATGTCGTTGCCAACCATGCCCATGCCAATCTTTTGGTCGAGGATTTTTTGTAGCTCTTCAGGCAGCGAGACGTTTTGCACCGTCATGCCTTCGAGCTTCAGGCCGATTTTGGTGAACTCCGGCGCGAGTTGGGTGGTCAGCGCCTGCGCAAACATGAGCTGGTTGGAGGCAAGGTCGAGAAACGGAATGCCGCTGCTGGCGATGGCATTGCTGATGTTTTGCAACACCAGGCCGCGCAACTGGCCATCAATCTCTGTCGCGCCGTAGCTTGCGCGCGTGCCCGAAATTTCAGTATGGAACAGCTTGGGATCGGCAACGCGGAAGTTGTAGTTGCCAAAGGCGCGCAGGCGCACCGCGCCAAAGTCTTTATCGCGAATGGTGATGGGCTGGGGCGTGCCCCACTTTTGGTCAACCTGCTGGCGGGTGCTGAAAAAGTAAACATCACTCTTGAACGGGGACTCAAACAGCTTGTCCCAGTTTTTCAAGTAAGTGAGCACCGGCAGCGTCTGCGTACTGAGCTTGTGGGTGCCGGGGCCAAACACATCAGCCACTTTGCCTTCATTCACAAACAGCGCCATTTGCGACTCGCGTACCGTGAGTGAGGCACCGTTTTGAATCTCCATGTCTGCCATCGGGAAGCGCCAGGCCAGCGTTCCGTCCGAGTCTTCAGTCCACTGAATGATGTCAATAAACTGCTTCTTGATGAAGTCCATCAGCGCCATGGCAAGCTCCTGTTAGTTGAAATAAGGTAGATAAAGTAAATCGGCAAAGTGATGATACCCGCGCGGCAAGTCAAAAGGGCCACAGAACCGGTGTGCGTTTTTTGTAGGCTTGGTAGTCAGCATCCGCACCCCATTGCTTATCGGCACTGGCCTCCAGCATCGGTACGCCGCTGACTTTAGTGAGCAGCAGGATGATGAACAGCGGCGAAATCACCGCCACCCACTGCCAGCCGACCAACTGCGGCACGGCACAGATGAATACGCCGACCCATAGCGTGATCTCGCCGACGTAATTAGGGTGGCGCGACAGGCTCCACAGCCCGCTTTGGATGAAGCGACCCTTGTTGGCGGGATTCGCCTTGAAAGCGCGCTTTTGCGCATCTGCCACGGTCTCCATTGAAAATCCAGCCAGCCAAAGCAAGCCGCCCACCACGGTGAACGCGCTGATGGCGTGATCCCCAGGCGCGCTCACCACGATCAACACGGCGCTCAAGGTCAAAAACACCCACAGCCCTTGCAGCGACCACGCCATCAAGAAGCGCATGAAGCTGGGCTTGATGTCGTTAAACCGCTTGTCCGAGCCGTCTTTGTGGATGCGCCAAAATAGAAACAGGCCCAGGCGCAGCGCCCACACGGCGCACATCACCAGCAGCAAAACATCCGCCGTTTGCAGCGCCGGGCTGTGCCACGCTGCCAGCAGCAACACCGACAAATACGTGACACAGCCTACCAGGTCATAGAACTTCTCCGTCTGCAAGATGAACGCTGGAATGAACGCGAGCCATTGCATACAAAAGGCCAGCGCAGCGCAAAGCAGCACCAACGACACACCCCACACCAGCGGGCTGCGCTGGCCACCCGCCCACCCAACGCCGGCTGCCAGTGCGACGGCGATCAGAATGGCGAGGGCGGACGAAAGGTTTTTGTTCTTCATGGTGCGATAGTATGTCGCGGAATATCCGTCATCGTTCACCCCATCGACCATGCTAAAGCCCGATCAAAACAGCTTCTACCGCAACAACGGCTACCTGCTGCTGCCCCAATTTAAGGCGGCCGGAGAGGTTGCTGCGCTGCGCCAATGGGCCACGGGCGTTGTGGACGCGTTTGATGCAAGTCAGGTCAAATCGATCTTTACGACCAAAGATCAATCGCGTTTGGTCGATGATTACTTCATGGCCTCTGCGTCGAATGTGAGCTGCTTTTTTGAGGAAGAAGCGTTTGACGCGGCAGGCCAGCTCAAGCAGCCCAAAGCCGAGTCCATCAACAAAATCGGTCACGCAATGCATGACCTGGACCCGCTGGTGAGCGCCTTCTCGCGCGGCCCGCAACTTGCGGCGTTGGCACAGGATTTAGGATTGACGCAACCGCAAATCTGGCAGTCGATGGTGATCTTCAAGCAACCCCACATCGGCGGTGAAGTGGGTTGGCACCAAGACGCCACTTTTTTTGAAACTGACCCCATCACCGTCACCACCTTCTGGTTCGCGCTGGAAGATGCCACGCTGCAAAACGGCTGCCTGTGGGTGCAGCCCGGCGGGCACCGGGGGCGGTTGCGCGAGCGCTTCGTTAAAACCGAGGGCAATCGCGCTGCGATGGAGTCGATCGACACCACTCCGTGGCCGACGGAGTCCAGCGCTGTGCCGTTGGAAGCAAAAGCGGGCGACCTGATCATCCTTCACGGCCTGCTGCCCCACTACAGCGCCCCCAACCGCTCGCCCCACTCGCGGATGGCCTTCACGCTGCATGTAACCGATGCGGTTTCAACCTACTCCCCCCGAAACTGGTTGCAGCGCGGCGAGGACTTACCAGTGAGTGGGTTCTGATTGCTATTATATATATAGCTGTGTATGCTTATTATTCGAGAGCCAAAGCACGATTTTATTCACAATACAGCCCAAATCCGCTCAAAGCCACTCATTTTGGCCCATTTCCGTTAAAATTTACCACAATTGTAGTAAATTCAAAGAGGGCTTAAACCAGCGCACCACCCGTTTGCAAACATGCGCTGCGCATGTCCGCATCCAGCGTCGCTAACGGCAGGCCCTCACGCAATGCCAGCTCCAAATACGCCGCATCGTAAGACGAGAGCTTGAAGCGCCGCGCCAATTGCAATGTGTCGCCGAGCGCCTGCGTGGCGGTTTTGGTGTCGATGGCGATGGCCATGTCGTTCAGCAGACCAATGAAGGCAGCGGCACGCGCCTCGCTAAGCAAGCCTTTGGCTTCTGCTTGGGCGATCACGTTGGCAACTTCCAACGGCCAGATGTTGGGAGCGACAGCCTGATTCGCATCGTCGGCGAGCAAACTCAAAACCTTCTGGGCATAAAGGAGGCGCTCCGCGCTGCCATCTCGCAGCAGCCAGCGCATCGCCACTGAATTGTCCAAAACAAATCGCATTGCGAGCGCCGAATCAATCGCGGCCAGACTCGATCAGGGCTTTCACATCGATGGACGGATTGATGGACGAGTTGACTTTGGCCTCGCGCATGAAGGTGTGCATGCGCTTTGCCGCTTGCGCCCCCAGGCGACGCTCGCTGGTTCCGGCAGGTACGAGGTCAGCCACGGGCTCGCCACGCTGGGTGATGGTGAAACCTTGGCCTAAACGCACCCGGCGCAGCAGGTCGGCCAGATGCGTTTTGGTTTCGTAAGAGCCGATGGGTTGGAGTTGCATGAACGTTCCTTCACAAATGTGCGAGTAGACCAGATTGTAGACCAGTACAAAGTCTTTGTCGCTGTCGACATTTGCCCCCATTCAGCGCAATTCGCTAAAGTACCCTCCATGAAAACCTATATTTGCATCGTGTGCGGCTTTGTGTATGACGAAACGGCGGGGCGGCCTGAGGACGGGATTGCTGCTGGCACCGTCTGGGGCGATGTGCCCGCCGACTGGAGCTGCCCGGACTGCGGCGTGGCGAAGGCAGATTTTGAGACGGTTGAGCTCTGAATCTCGTCCTTGATGTCAACGTCGCCTGCGGCAACGCCGTTTCCGCGCCGCTTGCTGATGCCGCTGGCGGGCGGCAATTTCGTGGTGGGCGTGGGCACGCTGGTGATTGCCAGCATGTTGCCGGCGCTGTCAAGCGACTTGGGGGCCAGCATTGCGGCCGTGGGGCAACTGCTGGCGGGGTATTCGATCGCCCTGGCGATTGGCGCGCCGACGATTGCGGCGCTGACCTCGCGGGTGGATCGGCGCTGGCTGTTGACGGCGGCTTTGGCGCTGTACGGCGTGCTGCATCTGCTGGCAGCGTTGATGCCGGGCTACGCCTTGCTGTTCGCGGTGCGCGTGGCAACGGGGTTTGTCGCTGCGGTGGTAACTCCGCAGGCCGCTTCGACCGCTGCACTGCTGGTGTCTACGGCATCGCGCGGGCGGGCGCTGGGCTTCATTTTTCTCGGTTTTTCGCTAGCGACCGTGGTGGGTGTGCCGTTTGGCGGATACGTGGCAGCGTTCATGGGCTGGCGTGCAACGCTGGGCGTGGTGGGCGTGATGGCGCTGGCCGTCGCGCTGTGGATGTGGCTTCAGATTCCGGCGGGCCTGCACATCGTGCCCATGGATCGCGCTGCGTGGCTGCGCCTCGCGCGTCACCCGGCGCTGCTTTTGGTGGTGGCGGTCACGGTGGTGCAAGGCAGCGCTCAGTTTGTGCTGTATTCGTACCTGGTGCCGCTGATGCAAGCACAGGCCGGACTGGATGCAGCGCGGGCTGGGGTTGTTTTCGGCGTGCTGGGTGTGTTTGGCTTGCTGGGCAATCTGCTGGGCACCCGCCTGATGGATCGACTTGGCGCGGCCAGAGTGGTTCAGATTGCGCTGTGGCTGATGCTGCTGGCGTTTGCGCTGTGGCCCCTGATTCGGCTCTCGGGCGGGCATTGGCTCGTCCTCGGGATAGTCTGTGCGATTTGGGGCCTGCCGGTGTTTGCGTGCAACGCGGCCCAGCAAGCGCGCCTGGTCTCGCTCGCGCCTGATTTGGCGTCTGCCAGCATCGCGATGAACTCGTCGGGTATCTTTCTGGGCCAGGCGATGGGCGCCGCCATTGGCGGCTGGGTGATCGCCGGGCAGGGTTACACACCGCTGAACTGGTGGGCGTTTGCCATCATGCTGATGGCCATCGGCGTGAGTGTGTTGGCAGGCCGGGCGGCACAGAGGTCACAGCAGTCGCAGCAGCGTTAATCTCCTGGGTTCGGTTAAAAGACCTTTGTTTTTTGTACGTAGTCGCCCGCTCGGGTTTCCCCTTTTTTTGGGGGGTGTGAGGCCTACAATCGCCCTCCCACACCCTGGCTGAAGGATCGACTGAAAGGTCGGCTGGAGACAAAATGCCTCAAAAACAAACCGAAAAGCAAACGGATTTACGCCGCGCCGCGCTCGAATACCACGAGTTCCCCACGCCCGGAAAAATCGCCATTGCGGCGACCAAACAGCTGGTCAATCAGCATGACCTGGCGCTGGCGTACTC
>JANNFW010000611.1:0-1770 GCA_031380235.1 Rhodoferax sp.
TTGCCGAACTCGTCTTCACCTTGCGTCCACTTCTCCAGAAACTCCACGCAACGCGGGTCAGACAGCTTGAAGAAGAAGTGCTCGGAGCTTTTGAGGACGGGCGTGGCTCCGCTCAGGGCCGAATAGGGGTTGATCAGGTCAGTCGGTGCATACACCGCGCCACAGTTTTCGCAGTTGTCGCCGTACTGGTCCTTGGTGTGGCACTTGGGGCATTCGCCTTTGATGAAGCGGTCTGGCAGAAACATGTTCTTCTCGGCGTCGAAGAACTGCTCAATCACCTTTGTTTCGATCAAGTTCGCTTTTTTTAGGTCTCGATAAATCTGCTGCGCCAGTTCGTGGTTTTCCGGCGAGTCGGTCGAACTCCAGTTGTCAAAACCGATGTGAAAACCATCCAGATACGGCTTGCGCCCGGCGGCGATGTCAGCGACGAATTGCTGCGGCGTTTTGCCGGCTTTCTCGGCGGCAATCATGATCGGCGCACCATGCGCATCATCGGCGCAGACGAAATTCACTTCATGCCCCTGCATCCGCTGAAACCGCACCCAGATGTCGGCCTGGATGTATTCCATGATGTGGCCGATGTGGAAATTGCCGTTGGCGTAGGGCAGGGCGGTAGTGACGAAGAGTTGGCGGGGCGTTGTCATTGGGAGATTTGTTGGCTGGTGAATCGGAAGCAGGTAACGTGCGTTCTTCCGGTATCAATTATCCGGCGGAAGATCTTTTCCCGACCGACGGTAACGCTCATTGACAAGCTGCTCGGCTAATTTGTGTGCGATTTGCGGCGATAGTCCGTCAAATCGAGAAGGCATTTCGATCATCAGTCTGCGCACATCAGCTTCTCTGACTCTTTGAATCTCGGCATACGCCTGGATGCTTATCAAAGCGGCCACCGGCTTCCCAGCTCGGGTGATAACAATCTCATTTTGCTGATAACGCACCTCATTGAGCAATTCCCCCAGGTTTTGACGCACGGTCATAGCGGTGGCTTCACGTTGCATTTTGGGACTCCTTCAGTTGAGGTAATTATATCAATTGTATCAATTGTATCAATTGATAGGGTGTCTGCCGTTTGGTTGGATGAAGCGGCCTGAAATCCAAACGGCTGCCCTCCTCATCGATAATCCTTGGTAACAGGAGAAATCAATGGCAGTGACGGAAGCAGCGCTTTTAGAAGCGCTCAAAGCAGTAATCGACCCCAACACGGGCAAAGATTTTGTGTCTTCAAAAGCGCTCAAAAACGTGAGCGTAACGGGTGGCGACGTGGCGTTTGACGTGGAACTCGGCTACCCCGCCAAGAGCCAGGTTGCAGGCTTTCGCAAGGCGCTGGTGCAGGCCGCCAAAAGTGTCGCTGGGGTTGAAAACGTCTCGGTCAACGTCTTCACCAAGGTGCAGGCGCACTCGGTGCAGCGCGGCGTGCAGCTGCTGCCTAAGGTGAAGTACATTGTGGCCGTGGCATCAGGCAAAGGTGGAGTCGGCAAGAGCACGACGGCTGTCAACCTCGCGCTCGCGCTCGCCGCCGAAGGGGCGAGCGTAGGCCTGCTGGATGCCGACATTTACGGCCCCAGCCTGCCCATGATGATGGGCATTGAAGGCCGCCCGGAAAGCGATGATGGCAAAACCATGGATCCGCTGGAAAACTACGGCGTGCAGGTGATGTCCATCGGTTTCCTGGTCGCGCAGGATGAAGCCATGATCTGGCGCGGCCCCAATGTTCTTCACCTTAGGCAGCAGCTGCACGCCGCGCTGCACCGAGTGCGCCTGCACCTTGGT
>JANNFW010000625.1:0-3432 GCA_031380235.1 Rhodoferax sp.
ATTGGTGCCACACCGCTAATCTCCGCGCTGTTCAACGACGAGCCCGCCATTGAAACCCTCAACCGCATCGGCTTGGAGTTCAACGCCGTGGGCAATCATGAGTTCGACAAAGGTTCTGCCGAGCTGCTGCGCCTTCAAAACGGCGGTTGCAAAATCACCAATGGCGTTCAAGACCCCAACAGTTGCAAAGGCGCAGCGGTGGGCACGCCGGTGCCTTACGAAGGTGCCAAGTTCAAGTGGCTGTCAGCCAACGTGGTGAAAACGGTCGATGGCAAAACGCTTTTGCCCGCTTATGGCATCAAAGAATTCAACGGTGTCAAAGTGGCCTTCATCGGCATGACCCTGAAGGCCACACCCACCGTCGTGACGCCCACGGGAGTGGCAGGGTTGGAGTTCCGTGACGAGGCCGCCACGGTCATCGCGTTGGTTCCTGAGCTGCGCGCGCAGGGCATCGAATCCATCGTGGTGCTGGTGCACCAGGGGGGCGTTCAAACCGGTACGCTGGGCGACATCAACGGCTGCGCCGGAGACTTGGCGGGCTCTGACATTGCTGCCATCGTCAAGCAGTTGGACAATGCGGTTGACTTGGTCGTCAGCGGCCACAGCCATCAGGTCTACAACTGCAAGCTGCCGAACGTGACGGGTCGCACCATCCCGGTGACCAGCGCCGCCTCACAGGGCCGCGTGCTGTCAGACATTGATCTGACCATCAACCCCGCCACCAAAGACGTGACCGCCGCCGCCGCAACCAACCGCCTGGTGGTGCGCAACAACGCGGCGGTGCCAGCCAATGCGGTCATCACCAAAATCATCGCCGACTACAACAGCTTGATTGCGCCGATTGCCAACGTGGTGATTGGCTCCATCTCCGCCGCTGTGCCCAATACCCGCGCGGATGGAGCCTGTAACAACCTCGCTGGCAACCTGATCGCCGACGCACAACTCGCTGCGACCTCGTCGACCGCTTTTGGCGGTGCGGTAGCCGCCTTTATCAACGGTGGCGGCGTACGCGATGTGGGCTTTACCTTCCCCTCAAGCACCGCCAGCGAAGGTGACGGCAACGTGACCTACCGCGAAGTGTTCACCGTGCAGCCGTTTGGTAACAGCCTGGTGACCATGTCGCTGACGACACAGAACATCAAAGACTTTCTCGAAGAGCAGTTTGCCGGCTGTATCGGCCAAGGTGCGACCACCACCCGCGTTGCGCTTCCATCGGCTGGCTTCAAGTACAACTGGGATGGTGCCAAAACCTGCGGCTCGCGCATCAGCGGTGTGAGCATCCGCAACGGCCCCACCACCGAAACCCTGGTGGATGCCGCAGGCGTGGTGCAAAACCCGACCAAGACCTACCGTATCACCGTCAACAATTTCATGGCAACCGGCGGTGATGGCTTCTCAACGCTAACCAAGGGCACCAATCTGCTGGGCGGCGCTCAAGACATTGATGCGCTAACGGCCTACATGACCACGAATTTCAAGGCCCCCAAGCCAGCGTACACGCCAGGGACCAACGCGGCGGATGCAGGCACGGCACGCATAGCGCGTTTGAACAGCAGCAGCGCCGTGTGCCCAAGCGGTGCCGTGACCAACCCATAATTTTGCTTGCAGCGATTTTCTTGTTGGCCATGGTGGGGTGCGTGGGCAATGCCCTGGCCCAACCGACCAGCGACGACAAGCTGCGCCAATTCATGGAGCAGGTGAAACCACAGTCCCAGCCCCAACTAACAACCAGTCAGGTGGGTGGCAACGCCGCGCGCGCGGCCGCCAAAGTCACCCCCGAGCTTTTGCAAGAGCGAGCAGATCTGCTCGAAAAGGGTGAGGCCGCGCTGGCTGCACTTCAGTTGGAGCCTGCTCTATTGGCGTTTGAGCGTGCCGCCAGCATTTTGCATGCGGCTGACACTGAAATTGCTCTGGTGCGCACCTACATGCAATACGGCCAATACCGCCGTGCTCTCGCAGCCGGTGCGCACACAGCGGGCGCGCACCTGGACGTGGTGGGCGGCTCGGCGCTCTATGCGTGGCTCTTGCACATGGGCGCGCAAACCGCAGTGGCCCAGCGCTTGCTGACCGAAGCGCAAACCCGAATGCCCGGCAACACCAATCTTGAGCAAGTGCGCCAGCAACTCAATGGCGGCACGCCGCTGGCCACCGGAGACCTGCTGAATCCACCGACCCGGCTCGCACCGTATGGGGTGACGCAGGGCCTACCCGTAACGGCCCGCGTTGTGGGCAGTGCGGTGCTGTTGCAAGACGGCACGCAGGCCTTGGTGCCGTTGAGTCTCCTTCCCAAGCCTGCCAAGCGCGTCAAGCTTTGGCTGCGCAACGGTATGGGTTTGCTGGCTGGGGGCACCGTCGTCAAGCGCTTGCCTGCCGCCGGTGTGGCCCTGGTCAAGCTGAGTCAGCCCCTGCCCGTGCCCGATGATTTCTGGATGGCTGACAAAGAACCCTTCCCCGGTAGCCCTGGCTACGCGGTGGAATACGTGGCTAACCCGAAAGCTGCCAAAACGACCCAATACGCTGCCCCAGCCTGGCCGTTGCTGCGCTTGGGTTTTTTAGGGGGCATGGTGACCGCTGACGGCCCCGACCGCCTGCTGGGCGTCGACATGCCGGTTGGCCCTAGGGGTGGGCCGGTGTTTGGCAGTGCAGGGCAGTTAATCGGCGTCGCCCTGCACGGCAAGCCCGGTACGGCTGATCAGCTTGTAACCGTCTCCCAGCTTCAAAAGGCACTCGACCAGCCACTGGGTGCCCCGATGCCAAACAGCGCGCCAACCACCGCGACAGCCGACCGGATTTACGAAAACGGCTTAAAAGTCAGTCTGCAAGTCATCACCGCCCCATGAATTGAGCGCAACGACGCATTGCAACGGCCTAGCCCAGCCCGACTCCAAGTCACTTTTCAAGTCACTTTTTGTCACGCCGCTGTCACATAACTGTTCTACATTTTGCCCAGTCAACTGCAAGTTGAACGGCTCATTGACAGTCCATTGATATTCAATTTCGAAAGGTTTCCTCATGAAATTCAGCTTCAATTCCACCCTGATCAGCCTGGCGGCCCTGGCTGCCTTGACTGGCGCAAGTGCGGTATCAGCACAAGAAATCACAGGCGCTGGTGCAACTTTCCCGGCACCTCTGTATGCCAAATGGGCGGCAGACTACAACAAGGCCACCGGGGTCAGAATCAATTACCAGTCGGTCGGCTCTGGTGCTGGCATCAAGCAGATTGATTCCAAAACCGTTGACTTTGGCGCATCAGACATGCCGCAAACCGACGAAGTTTTGAAAACCAAGGGCCAAATCCAGTTCCCTACCGTGATTGGCGGTACCGTGCCGGTGATCAACGTCAAAGGCATTGCACCCGGCCAGATGAAGCTGGACGGCCAGGTACTTGGCGATATCTACTTGGGAAAAATCCTCAAATGGGATGATGCGGCG
>JANNFW010000679.1:0-2188 GCA_031380235.1 Rhodoferax sp.
ACGGCGTTGTTTGTGGCCACATCCACCGAGCTGAAATCCGTGTGATCGAGGGTGTACTGTACTGCAACGATGGCGACTGGGTTGAAAGCTGCACGGCATTGGTCGAACATTTTGATGGCCGGCTGGAACTGATTCACTGGCATGGTAACGAGCCCGCACGAACGACACAGGCTGCACGCACCGCAGTCACAACCTTGATTCCTGTCACCGCGCCAGCTTGACTTGAATTGGACTCGACAGCGTCACAAATTTGTCATTTTCAAGGCTCACAATCAGGTTCTGTTAAAAAATAAATGGTCATCAAATTGTCATACTCCGGTACTTCCCTCAAAGAGTCCCCATCGGTTGAGACCAGACCAAAGACCCAACATTTGAGCGTGGAACTGCTCGATCGCGACCACAGCATCCTGGCCTTCAACGAACGGGTGCTGTCGTGGGCTTACCGGGACGAAGTGCCGCTGCTGGAGCGACTGCGCTACCTGTGTATCGTGTCGTCCAATCTGGATGAGTTTTTTGAAGTACGGGCCGAGCCGCATGTGGTGGCGTTTCAGAGCTCTGACCTGAGCGGCACCTACACCGTGGCTTCGTTCGACCGATTGGCCGCTGGCGCACTGGCGCTGGTGAACCGACAGTACGCCCTGTATAACGAGGCGATCATGCCGGCGCTGGCGCGCGCTGGCATTCGCGTCATGTCGCACGGGGAGCGCGATGCGGCACAGCGCAAATGGGTTCAGCAGTATTTTGAACGCGAGGTGCGGCCACTGCTGATTCCAGTGGGACTAGATCCGGCGCATCCTTTTCCGCAAGTGGCCAACAAGTCACTCAACTTCATCGTGCGGCTGGGTAAGCCCGATGCGTTTGGGCGCGACAACGAAATCGCCATCGTCAAAGTGCCCCGCGTGCTGCCGCGGTTGATTGCATTGCCATCACGTCTGGGTGGTGGGCAGCGTCTGTTCGTATCGCTCTCCAGCGTGATCCGGGCACATCTGGCCGACCTGTTTGCAGGCCGTGAAATGGGGCAGTTCTCGCAGTTCAGGGTGACGCGCCACTCCGACTTGGCGGTGGATGAAGAGGATGTCAAGAACCTTCGCACCGCCTTGCGCAAGGGCTTGCAGTTGCGCCATTACGGCGAGGCGGTGCGCATCGAAGTATCGGCAGGCTGTTCTGACTTTTTAGCGGAGTACTTGCTCAAAGAGTTCGATCTGCCCGCATTGGCCCTGTACCGCGTGCATGGCCCGGTGAACTTGGCGCGCATGGCGCAACTGATTGACTTGGTGAATGACCCGGCCTTGTGTTTTGCACCGTTTCAGCCTTCCACGCCGAGCCAGTGGGTTGCCAACCTGTCAATTTTTGACCAGCTCAAGCAGCGTGACATCCTGATTCACCAGCCGTTTGAGAGCTTTGACGGCGTACTGGCCTTTCTGCGCGCAGGTGTAACCGATCCGAACGTGCTGGCCATCAAGCAGACCATTTATCGCACCGGCCCCGATTCCGCTTTGATGGATCTGCTGCGCGAAGCGGTGCGTCGCGGCAAAGAGGTGACGGTGGTGGTGGAGCTTAAAGCCCGCTTTGATGAAGAGGCCAATATCAACTGGGCCGAGATGCTCGAATCGATTGGCGCACAGGTGTTGTACGGCGTGGTGGGCTTGAAAACACACGCCAAGATGATGTTGCTGACGCGCCGGGAGGGCAAGCAACTCAAACGCTACGGCCACCTGTCAACGGGCAACTACAACCCGCGGACGGCGCGCCTGTACACCGATTTCAGCCACCTCACAGCCGACCCGGATCTCACCCAGGACATGGAACACGTCTTCGTGCACCTGGCCAGCCAAAACCGTCTGCCCCGGCTCAAAGACATGTGGATGGCCCCGTTCGACCTGCATCGCAAGCTGATTGCGAAGATTGAGTCTTTGGGCAAAGCGGCGCAGGCGGGTGAAGCCACCCGCATCGTCGCCAAGATGAATGCTCTGACTGATGAAGCGCTGGTGCGCGCGCTGATCAGGGCGGGCCAGCAAGGCGTGAAGATCGACCTGATCGTGCGCGGCGCCTGCACCCTGCCAGCGGGCATTGTGGGCGTGACGGACAACATCAAGGTGCGCTCGGTGATTGGTCGGTTTTTGGAGCATTCGCGCGTTTTCTATTTCCGCCACGGTGACGATGAGGCGCTGTACCTGGCCAGTGCCGA
>JANNFW010000691.1:0-4212 GCA_031380235.1 Rhodoferax sp.
CGCAAAACGGCCCGCCATCAAAATATTGGCGTGCAGGCGGGAGGTGGAGGCTCTGTCGCCGCGCGGCTCTGCGGTTGGGTCGGTGGGCAGTGCTTTGTCCGAGATGCCGTGGTCCGTCAAGAGATTCCAAACCAAGTCATCATCCACGTGAAAGCGGCACAACAGCATGTTGGTTGACGCGGTTTTGAGTACTTGTGCGGGCGATAACAAGGCCAGCATGTCGGCCGCGATGTCAGACAGACCGAGCCGAAAGAGCGCCTCAGCGCGGTCTTTGCGGATCAAGGTCTGGGCCAGCATCAGGTAGGTGAGGTTGGCGTCACGGATGTCTGCCAATAGTTGCGCGTCGGTCATGATTTGTTCGGGTGGTGGAAAGTGAATTCTGGCGATACGGCGGATAATTTGAATCAGAAAGTAACTGCCCGAGATGTAGGTGATGGCGCGTGAACCTGTCAGGGAAACACCTACGCCGAACCCCTTGAACGGCTGGCTGCTGTTCAAGACCCGATGAAAATAGTCGGTAAATCAGGCCTAACTGTGGCGTTTGAAGCAGGACGAGATTGCTATCCTGCGGGGAGTTGTAATTTTCAGATGCCGCACACCTTAATCAATCACTACCGGGCCGTTGAATCGACCTCGGCTCAAATGCTGGCCTGTGCTGCTGTGGCCGACTGGCGCCGAGTGCTTGATTGCGAGCAACGGTGCCGCGAACTGATTCAGCAACTCGGTGTCGCTCAACAACTGGATGATGCTCAACAACTGCGTCGTGCTGCAGGGCGATCTGGCTTGACACGCGAGCAGCGACTGGAGAAGGGCGAGATCATGAAGCGCATCCTTGAGATCGATGCCCAAATTCGGAGTCTTGCCGAGCCTTCAGCGGCGCGTTACGCGCATCTCTATCGCCACAGCGTGAGCCGTGCGGCAACGCCTTAAGCTCGACCGTCATGCGCGAAAAAATCACCGAAGCCGAAATCAATGCACTGCTGCGCGGGCTTGCGGATGCCCAGCGCGACCAAGACCCGCAAGACCCGCAGCAACAAACTGAGGAGTTACGCTCTCCCGGCGAGCCTCTACCGTTTTTCATTCCTGCCAAAGAACATCTGCACCAAGGCCCCTGGCCGGGGCTGCAAGTCATCAACGAGCAGTTTGCTCGGCTGGCCCCCGAGGCGTTGATTGGACTGTTACCCCAAGTGTCCAACATGATCGCGCTGCCGCTGCGTCAGTTGCCCTTCAGTGCAGTGCTCAAAGACCTGCCCGAGCCATCGCACTGCCATCTGGTGTCCATCGACCCGCTGGCAGGATGGGGCCTGATTGCCTTTGATGCCCGGATGACGCTGGCTGCCGCCTCAAAACGCTTCGCAGGCACGGGCGAACCCCTTGCCGCTGATGCGATTGACAACATGACCCCCTCCGAGCTGGCCCGCTGCGGGCTGCTGTTGGAGTTGATACTGAGCGAGTACAACAAGGCGTGGCACGACTTCTATCCCCTCAAGATGATGGAGGAGCGCATGGTCTCGCAAGCCCGTCTGGCGCATTTGGCACCTTCGCAAGAGCGCGTGGTCGCCAGTTCGTTCGAGCTGTCTGTTGCCGACTTCACCACGCGCATCGATATTTGCCTGCCGCATGCCAGCCTGCTGCCGCTGCGGCCTTTCCTGCGCGCCACAACTCACGGCCATCGGCCCAAGCCCGATCTGCACTGGCGCCAGCACCTGACGCAGGAACTGCAGTCCATCGAGCTGGTGCTTTCGGCCAAGCTGGCGCGGTTTGACGTGACGGTGGCTAAACTTCTGTCTTTGCAGGCGGGCGATGTACTGCCGTTCAAGCCGCAGACTTTGCTGGAAGCGACGGTCGATGGCGTACCCCTGTTTGCGTGCGAGTACGGCACGCAGAACGGGCATTACGCGCTGCGCGTTGAGGAATCCATTCCCGTTGTTGCGGCAGAGTCGGCGCAACCCACGAGCCGGTCGCATGACCACTGACGACACACCACCGGGCACGCGAGTGGCGGGCTGGGTACGTGGACTGCAACCGCAGCCCAATCAGGCAAGTACCGCCGCAGCCCCCATCAACGGGGAGTCTGGCGGTGCGGCTGATCCGGGTGCCAACATCATGGACATGGTGCTGGATATTCCCGTTCGGCTCTCGGTGGAGCTGGGGCGTACCAAGATTCCGATCAAGGACATCCTGCAACTCAAGCCCGGTTCGGTGGTGGAGCTGGATACGCTGGCGGTCGACCTGGTGGATGTGCTGGTCAACGGTCACTTGATTGCGCAGGGCGAAATCGTTGTGGTGAACGACAGATTTGGCATTCGCCTGATCGACGTGGTGACGGCTGCTGAGCGTTTGAAGCGGCTGAGTAAAGCCTGACGTTAAACCCTGACCTTAAAGCCTAACTCTAAAGCTTGATTTTTCTAAACCAACTCGTTGCGGATGGCGTAAACCGTCAGCTCCGCATTGTTGGTGAGCTTGAGTTTCTCCAACACCCTGGCGCGGTAAACGCTGACGGTTTTGGGGCTGAGCATCAGCTCTGTGGCGATATCCGACAGTCGACGGCCCGACGCAATTTTGGTCAAGGTTTGCAACTCGCGCTCCGACAACGCCGCATGCAGCGCGGCACTGCCGGGTGACGAGAGGTGATCGACCAGCATCTGCGACACCGCAGGCGTTACATACTTCTTGCCTTGCATCAAAGTGCGCACGGCCACCACCAACTGCGCGGGGTCTCCCGCTTTGTTCAAGTAGCCCTGCGCGCCGGCTTTCAGGGCGCGAATGGCGTATTGATCCTCCGGAAACATCGAGACCACCAGCACCCGAACGGAATCATGCGATTCACGCACGCTGGCCAGCACCTCCAGCCCGCCGCGCCCCGGCAGGTTCAAGTCCAGCACCAGTACGTCACACGGGTGGTTGCGCAGCGCCTCGCGCACTTCGGCGTAGCTGGCCGCCTCGGCCACCACCTGAATGTCGCTGGCCTCGCACAAGGTATCGCGAATGCCGCGGCGCACCATGGCGTGGTCGTCGCACAAAATGATGCGAATCATGAGCTGCTCTCTGCTGTGGAGCTTGAAGTCTTTTCAAGCGGGATGGACAAAGTGATCGATGTGCCGACGCCCGCGCGGCTGCTCACATCCAGCCAGCCGCCCACCGTTCTGGCGCGCTCGCGCAAGCCCTTGAGCCCGTAGGCGCGCGAATCAGCCCGCCGCTCGGGTGCGATGCCGCAACCGTTGTCGGTGACCTCCAAAGTCAGCGTACCGCCGGCGTCGCTCAGATCGATCTTGACGGCTGTGCACTGGGCGTATTTTGAAACATTGGTCAGCGCCTCTTGCGCTGTTCGGTAGGCGGTCAGTTCGACCGCGCTGGGCAGCGGTGCATGCAGCGGCGCTGCATCACATCGCGTGGGGATGCCGTGGCGCTTCTCGAAACTCTCGCTCAGCCAGTGCAGCGCGCTGGCCAAGCCCTGATCCAGCACCGCCGGGCGCAGGTTGACCATGATGCGCTGGCTGGCCCCCATGGCGTGGCGCAGCATGTCCGTGGCATTGCGGGTGTGTTGCAGTGTGGCCGCATCGGCACTGTGCCGACCGATCCAGGCCAGATCAAACTGGATTGCCGCCAAAGAGCCACCAATGTCGTCATGAATCTCACGGGCGATGGAGGCGCGCTCCTCTTCAATAGCATCTTGCAAGTGTGCGGCAAAGGCTGCGTGCCTCTGCTCTGACACCGCCAGTTGCGCATAGGCGTGCTCCCGCGCGCGCCGGGCTTCGTGCACCTCCAGCGCGCGTGCAATCACGTGCGCCAGCTTGGCCAGGTTGTCTTTGGGCAGGTAGTCGCTCATGCCCAACTGGATCGCCTCCACCGCCGCCGCTTCGCCGATGGCACCCGACACCAAAATAAACGGAGGCTGAGCCTGGCTTTTGACAAGGCTCGTCCACGCATCTATCGCGGTAAAACCCGCCAGACTGTAGTCAGCCAGAATTACGTCTACCGGTTCACTTTGCGAAGCCTGCTCAAACGCCAGTAGCGTCTCGACCCGCCGCAGCGTGAAGGCCAAGCCCGCCTGCGTTAAGGCGCGCAGCACCAACTGATGGTCAACCGCCGAGTCTTCCAGATGCAGGATGTGAATCGAACGTTGCGCAGCTCTATTCGGTGACTGATCCACTGGCACGTTCAGCACGTTTGGGAGGCTGGTTTGCATGGATTTCAAACCCGCTCAACCAG
>JANNFW010000697.1:0-1569 GCA_031380235.1 Rhodoferax sp.
CATCCATACCGGGGAAAGCTCTGCGGAGAGCTCCAATTTTCAGCCCACCATTGACACCAACCAGGCTGGAGCAACTGAAGCCTATGGTGAGGGGTCGATTCAGATCCTTGAAGGCCTGGAGGCCGTGCGCAAGCGGCCCGGTATGTACATTGGTGATACCTCAGATGGCTCAGGCTTGCACCACATGGTGTTTGAGGTGGTTGACAACTCCATCGACGAATCACTGGCTGGCCATTGTGACGATATTCTGGTCACCATCCACACCGACAACTCTGTGAGCGTGGTCGATAACGGTCGGGGCATCCCTACCGGCCTGAAGATGGACGACAAGCATGAGCCCAAGCGCAGCGCCGCTGAAATAGCGTTGACCGAGCTGCATGCCGGTGGCAAGTTCAACCAGAACAGCTACAAGGTCTCCGGTGGACTGCACGGCGTGGGCGTGAGTTGCGTGAATGCGCTCTCCAAGATGCTGCGCTTGACCATTCGCCGTGATGGCAAAGTGCATGTGCTGGAGTTCAGCAAGGGTTTTGTGCAAAACCGCATCACCGAAACAGCCGGCGGCGTTGAAGTTTCGCCCATGAAAGTGATTGGAGAAACCGAGAAGCGCGGCACCGAAGTTCACTTTCTGCCCGACACCGAAATCTTTCAGCAGAACAGCGATTTTCATTACGAGATTTTGAGCAAACGCCTGCGTGAGTTGAGCTTTTTGAACAACGGCGTTCGCATTCGCCTCAAGGATGAGCGCACAGGCAAGGAGGACGACTTTGCCGGCGCAGGGGGTGTCAAGGGCTTTGTGAACTTCATCAACAAAGGCAAAACCGTTCTGCATCCCAACATCTTCCATGCGATGGGCGACCGCCAGAGCGATCAAGGCACCAACATCGGCGTGGAAGTGGCCATGCAGTGGAACAGCGGCTACAACGAGCAGGTGCTGTGCTTTACCAACAACATCCCGCAACGCGACGGCGGCACCCACTTGACGGGCCTGCGTGCGGCCATGACCCGCGTCATCAACAAATACATCGACGACTCGGAGGTGGCCAAAAAAGCCAAGGTAGAAGTGACGGGCGACGACATGCGCGAGGGCCTGACCTGCGTGCTCAGCGTGAAGGTACCCGAGCCGAAATTTAGCAGCCAGACCAAGGACAAACTGGTGAGCAGTGAGGTGCGCGGCCCGGTGGAAGACATCGTCAGCAAGCTGCTGTTTGACTACTTGCAGGAGCGCCCGAACGACGCCAAGATCATTGTCGGCAAAATCATCGAAGCGGCCCGCGCGCGCGAGGCTGCCCGTAAGGCGCGCGACATGACCCGTCGCAAAGGCGTGCTCGATGGCATGGGCCTGCCCGGCAAGCTGGCGGACTGCCAGGAGAAAGACCCCGCGATGTGCGAGATTTACATCGTCGAGGGTGACTCTGCCGGCGGTTCAGCCAAGCAAGGCCGCGACCGTAAATTCCAGGCAATCCTGCCGCTGCGGGGCAAGATTCTCAACGTCGAGAAAGCCCGCTACGAGAAGCTCTTGACCAGTAACGAGATTTTGACGTTGATCACCGCGTTAGGCACCGGTATCGG